>NZ_BAAHCA010000073.1:0-11291 GCF_054776295.1 Streptomyces sparsus | reverse complement strand
CGCGGTCCCCGCAGCAGGAGGAATCCACCGGCGTGCCCCGCGTGGAGGCCGATCCGGCACCGGACCGCCCCGAGGTGGTCGGGTCGTCCCCATCCGTTCCGGGGGCCGCCGCCCCCGGAACCGCCTCCGGGTCACCCGCCTGGGAGGCGGCGCGCAGCGCGGTGGAGCCGGTGCCGCGCTCGCACACCTGGGTCGACCCGGTGTCGGTACCGCCGGACCCCCAACGGCCCGGCGGGACGACCCAGTTCGCGGTGAGGTCGAAGTTCGACGTACGCCGCTTCGAGCTGGGCGGCGAGCTTGTCACCGACCTGACCGTCCAGGTCGGTGTCGGCAACCCGGACCGGATGCCCGACGGGGTCTGGGAGAAGGTGCTCAGCGGTGTCGAGTCGGCGCTCAACGCACCGGGGCACCGGCTGCCGAACGGGGATCTCCTGCATGTGACCGTGGAGCGCGTCGAGAGCGACCCGCACCCCAACGGGCTCAACGTCGACTTCGTCGGCCGCGACCAGCAGATGACCCGTACCGCCTGGTGGGCGGACGCCGATCCCATCGACTACGCGCACGAGATCACGCACATGCTCGGCCTGCGGGACGAGTCCCGGCACGCGGTCGCACCCCACCGCCCGGACGTCGAGGGCAGCCTCCTGGGGGACTACCGGCGCCCCGCACCCGACGGGCTCGCCCAGGGCGGGCTGCGCGACCGCCACCTGCAACTCCTCAGCAGGCACATCGGGGACCTCACCCCCACCGCACCCCAGACGGCCACCGCGCCCTCGCCCTCCACCGCACCGTCGACCGCCACCGCCACCGGTGCCCTTCCGCCGCCCGTCCGCCGTCCGGCCACCACCAGCGGTGCGCCCGGCGCCGAGCCGTACGCCCCGGTGCTGCCCAGCACCCGTCCCCCCGGGCTGGACCGGGACCTGCCCCGGCCGCTCGGCGGGCGGCGGGAGCGGGCCGACTTCGGGAACGGCTCCCGGATGCCCGCCTACATCGACGACGTGCAGGAGCTCGTGCAGGACGCGCCCCCGGAGGTGCTTCTCGAACTGGTCTCCGGCGGCGTGACCTTCGGGCACAGCGACGTCGTCCTGCGCGGCACCGGCCAGGCGCTGGTGGAGATCGGCCGGGTGCTGTCCACCGGGACGGACGCCGTGCGCCCGGCGCAGCCGAAGAAGGGCCGTACGGCCGGTTCGAGCCTGATGGACGATGTCACGTACGCCTTCACCCACGAGCCGAAGACGCTGGCCGGGGACGGCCGCGTCTTCCCTTACACGGCACAGGACGGCAGCGTGCGGAAGCTGTCGGTCACCCTGCGCCACTACGGCGACTGGGAGCAGTTCACCGATACCCACGGCAGCCCCGTCAAGGTGGACGGGATGCAGCGGTCGGTCTTCACGGCCGGGCAGAGCAAGACCATGCAGTCGGTGACGCAGATCGCGCTCGGCGGACCCATCGGGCCCGTGGGCCTGGACGAGTTCAGCGGTTTCGGCAGGATCGGGCTGCGGTTCGGTTTCACCGACCGCGTGGGATACGGCCAGACCGAGCAGGGGACGAGCCAGACGGAGACCCGCGCGCTCGACGGCTCGCGGGTGTATCTGGACAACGTCTACTACGACCTGCGGATCGTCGACGCGGAGGACCGGCCCGTGACCGGATCCGGGCCCGCCACGTTCGGGTTCGCGGTGCGGGACGGGCTGTCCGTACGGCTGCCGGACAGCGTGACGAGCACGACCGCGACCCTCGGGCGCATCCCCCGCTCCATGGAGCTCAGCCGGCAGTCGGCCTACCGGCTGGTCCAGACGGAGGGGTTCGGCCCCGTCTCCCGGATGCGGGACTGGGCGGCCCAGGAGATCGGTGCGGCACCTGGCAGCACCGCCTATGCCGAACTGAACTCCTTCTTCTCCTCGTTGAGCTTCCAACGGCAGAGCACCGCACTGTCGAGGGGCCGGGTCACCACCGTGCCGCTGTTCGCCGACGACAAGGCCCGTACGCCGCTGGGCGTCTTCGTGGTCGATGTGGTGCCGGGCCGGGCGACGCTGATCACCGAGACGCCCGACGCGGAGATGCGCGACATCAACACCCTGACCGTGCGCAACGACCGCAGCGTGCAGAAGACGGCGGCGATCGGCATCGACGGCGTCGCGGGACCCGCCTTCAACCTGTTCGACCTGGGGAACGGCACCCTCAATCTCCGGCTCCAGCTCGGCGCTGCGTTCCGCTATCTCTTCTCCGTGTCGCGCACCGCCGGTCTCGGCGGCTCCGGGGCGATCAAGACGGCCGGCCAGGTCAAGGGCGACGCCACCGGCCTCTACCTGGTCCGCAAGACGGTGTACGTCCAGCGCAGCGGCAGCGGCACCCGGCCGCAGCGGTTCCACACCTGGAGCGTGGACCGGATGACCCGTACGGAGGCGAGGCGGCTGGCCGGCTGGGACGACGGGCTTCGCCGCGCGCCGCGGGCGGGGGCGCCCGAGCCGTTCGCCCCCGCCTACCTGACCCCGGACAGGCCGCCCACCCTGGGCATGCACCGGGTGGAGGAGTTCGCCTTCGCCGACGGCACGAAGACCGGGCCGGCCGGTGTCACGGGACGCGAGCGCACCCTCCTGGACACCTTCGCCGACGAGGTGCTGACGGCACTCGCGGCGGCGTATCCCGGGTTGGTCGCCCGGCTCGACCAACTGGCGCCGCCGGAGCACCGGACCCTGCGTGAGCGGGCGCACGCCCTCCTGGACCCACCCGGTCCGGCCGACGGCGCCCGCCCCGCGCCGACGCGGTGGCGGAACGACGACGAGTACCGCACGGCTCTCGCCAACACGCTGGAGGTCCTCAGCGTCCTGTCGCACCGGAGCATGGCGGGGAACCTTGAGGCGCTGACCACGACCGGCATCCGGATCCGGTTCAACGAGCCGGGGCGGATCGGGCAGGGCCACCGCTACGTCTGGCTGCACGGGGAGCTGACCAACCGCCGTTTCGAGGGCGTGCAGGACGACTTCAAGCTGCGCTACAGCTCGGTCGGCGTGGAGCGGGTGGACGGGCAGAAGAGCGCCAAGCGCATCGGGGAGACGGGCGTCGAAGGGCTGCTCGCCTTCCGCGACCCCATGGCGGACGACATCGGCGCCCCGAACAACTCGGGAGGGCCGAGCGTCGGCGTGCGCTGGGGGTGGCAGTCCGACGAGGAGACCAGCTTCGGTGCCACGGCCACGTACGAGCCGATGACGGTGAGCGCCGGGCCGTCGCACCTCTACCGCTACGACCTCTCGCTCACCGTGGACCGCGGTGGGTACTGGCGGTTCCGGGGCCTGCTGCGGGGGGCGGCGACGCTGGGGCTGCTCGGGACCCAGCCGTTCGTCTTCAGCCAGCCGCGGGACCTGCTCGTCGGTACGGCGCCCGGGGGCCGCCGGATCGGTGGCGGCCCCCGGACCGGGCAGGTGCTCATCAGCATCCCGGGCACGCACGCGCCCGCGGTGGACCCGCACCACCGCGGCGCGGCCAACCCGTATGCGAGCGTCGCCGAGCAACCGGTGCGCGTCCTGCGGCCCGGCCGGGCGAGGGCGCTGGCCCTCGGTGACCTGTCCCGGCCGGGCAGCCTGGTGCGCGCCACCGACCTGGTGGGGGAACCGGGCCCGGTGACCCCGGACGGCCGGGGTTCGCAGATGTTCCGCGACCTCCAGAACCATCCGTTCCTGACCGTCAGCGTCGTGCCGTCCCCCGCCCTCGTCTCGGCCCTGGGGCAGGTCATCACCGCCGGGTCGGGCGGCGCGTGGCAGCTCACCGAGGAGGGGGCGCCGACCCGGGAGGCCGTGCTCCGTGCCTTCCAGCCGCAGTACCTGACGGCCAACTTCGACCAGAGCTCCGGACCGCTGGGCTGGAGTGCCTCGGGGCTGATGGGGAAGGGACCGTACGCCACCCTCTGGGCGAACTTCCGGCACCTGTCGGCGGTGGACAACATCCAGGCCCTGACCGGTTCGGTGCCGATGGACACGGAGATGGTGCTCGGCGGCACCGGCCAGACGGCCGGCAAGCTCACCAGAACCCGCACCTTCTTCGTCGGCGGGCAGCTCGTCTACGCACGCTCCCACGCCGCCGGACCCGGCCTGCTCGGTACGTACGGGCTGGTCGCCAGCCCCTGGTCGACGGCCGACCAGTCGAGCATGACCGTGACCCGCGCCTTCGTCCACGACATGAACCGCAAGGGCTTCGGCCACCAGGTGCTCGTGTCGGGCACCGCCGAGCACTGGCTGGCCCTGACGTCCAGCCTGCTGGGCTCCGGCGCGGCAGGCCGGCCGCTCGTGCCGGACTGGATCGCCGCGGCGGCCGGGCGGATGACGACCGTGCCCGGTGGCTGGCTGGCCCACGTCCCGGAGAAGAGCGCCCACATGGTGGGCCTGATCGACGACGGCATGGGCGAGGTGCCGCGCTACACCCGCCACCGCTGGTCACCGCAGCCGTGGCTGCGGGGGGAGAACTTCGGTACGTACGCCGTCAACGCGCTGGACCCGACGACGGCACTCGCCGCGTTCGAACAGCAGGTGGCCACGCTCGGACTGGACGACGCGGGCCGCGAACGCGTCCGCACCCTGGTGTCGTCCCGCGTCCTGCGCTCCCTGGACAAGGAGATGACCGGCAGCGGCTCCGCGGTGCCGGCCCGCACCGGCGCCTGGGGCTGGCACAGCGTCCGCCTCGGGAAGCGGCAGGTCCGGATCAGGGTCGAGCTCGAACCGGGTACGCCGACGTTCGAGATGCTGGACCACAGCGTGGAGATGGAGGAGAACCGGCGGGCCGTCGAGACGGTCACCGAAGGCGCCGAGTCGACGAGGGGCGCCGACTTCGGCTACCTGGTCGGCGAGGCCGTCCACACGGAAGCCGCCACGGCGGTGGCGGCGGGCCCCACCTTCACGGAGACCGGATCCGGCCGGACGTCCAGCGGCGAGAGCCGTACGGAATCCACCCTGACCGTGTTCCGGGCGGCGTCGACGGAACCGTACGCGGAGATCGCGACGCCCTACACGCTCCGGATCACGCTGGAGGCCGACGACCCGGCACCGGAGGAGCGGGGACCCGTACGCGCCGGGTTCGACCGGTTCCGCGGCAAGCAGGTCATCAGCGTGGCGCACCCCGCCGGGACCCTGCGCGAGCACGTGCCCCTGAGCCTGATGGCCCCCGACGCCGAACCGGGCGCCGACCTGCTGCCTCCCCCGGACCTGACGGGGCTCGCCGCGCCGCGGCAGGGCCTCTCGCCGTACGTGCTGGGCCCTGACACCCGGCACGGTGACGGCACCCTCAAGCCGTTCCGTTTCCCCGCCACCGGCTTCGACGTCCGCCGCATCGTCGGCCTCGCGGACATCCAAATGGCGAACACCTACGCGCTGGCCCTGTCGTACGACGCGGGCTTCTCCATGGACGGGCCCGATGCCGCGCGCAGGGCCAGGGACACCGGGCTGACCCGGCTGGGCACCGGCTCGGCCCAGGCCCTGGAGGACGGGTCCGGCAACGCGGCCCTGACGGCGTACTACCACCGTGCGGTGACACCGCAGGGCTACGGCATCCCCGGACTGACCGAGAAGCACATCGCCGGCACCGAGAGCGCGCAGCTCGAGCTGTACGCCAAACCCGACTTCAGCCGCGCCCGGCTGCTGACCGTCGCCGACGGCAAGAAGATGGAGATGCTCCGGCGGACCGGGGTCGGGGCGTCGGCTTCCGTCGGCCGGGAGAACGTCCAGGACTCCGCGTTCGGGGCGGGTGTCCTGATCAGCTCCGACAAGACGGGCCTGCACCAGATCGGCGGGGCGGGCACCGGGCCGTACACCTCCGACGGGGACGCGCTGCCCACCTCGGCGGACCAGTTGACCTCCATCAACACGAAGCCCAAGACGGGCCGGGTGTTCCTCTTCGCCGTCCCCACCGAGTGGCTGAGCGTCGCCGATGTGCGGCGGGGCCTCAAGGACTCCCCCGTCGGGCGCTTCGTCGGCGGCACCTTCGGCAAGGTCAGGCCCGGCCTGAAGGCGGTGGGCTCGGAGGCGTACGCGCTGACCTGGATCAGGGACGACGTCGCCCGGGAACTCGGCCTGATCGACGACACGAACTTCCCCGCCCGGGTGGGCGCCGCGTGGGACGAGGTCGGCAGGGCGAGCGCGGCCTGGGTCGCTGCCGACAAGGCCTACTGGAGGAAGCGCCGCTCGGCGATCGGCCTGAAGGAGGAACGGGACGCCGCGCGGATCGCCCTGGACGACGCGGAGACCGCCGCCGGGGCGGAGGAGCGTCGTCTGGCGGCGGCGAACCGAGCCGCCGTCGCCCCCCGCGACGCGCTCACCGGGGCGAGGGCACTGCTGGACGAGGTACGCGGCCAGGTGCGGGAGGCCCGGGCCGCCCTCCAGGCCGACACGGAGTCCGCCGGTGAGGCCGCCCACGACGGCTGGGCCGAACTGGCCCGTGAGCAGATCGCGCAGGCCCGTACGGAGCTGGCGGCCACCGAGGCGCGGCTGCCCGCACTCGAAGCCCGGGTGGCCACCCTGAGCGGGCCCGCGGAGGAGGCGGCCCGGAACGTGACGAGGGCCGAGAAGGCGGTGGCCGCGGCGGCTCTCCGGACCGAGGCGGCTACCCGGCGGCACGACGCGGCCGTCACCGCCTTCGGCAACCGGCGTGCCCTGCTCGACGCGCTGAGGACGACGGCGGAGGACGCGGCGGCCGAGTACCACACGGTGAGGGCGGCGACGGACCAGCTCACCCGGTGGCACCAGGAAGCGGCCTTTGCCGAGGGGCGGAAGCGACTGGCGGGCCGACCGGAGCCCCCGGCGGTCAGCTACCGGAAACCCGCCGCGGAGCTCGCGCCCCCGGCGCTGCCCGCACCCCCGGCGCCCCCCGCGTACACGAGGACCGGCACCGGCGCGGACGCCCGTCTGACCTCACCCGACCAGGTCACGTACGCCCTGCACGACGTGCCGGAGGACGGGGACGCCTTCCTGCACGCCCTGGTGGAGGGGCTGAGCAGGAGCGCGCCGGATCTGCTCACCGGCCAGGGGGTGGACCTCGGCGACCGGCGGGCGGCGGCGGACGCCGTACGGCGGATGCTCACCGCCAGGCTCATGGACCCGTCGGACGCGGACCTGCTCGACGCCGTCGCCCCGGACGTCACGGACACCTTCAGCGACGCCGAGGCCACCGGGGCGGGGCTGCGGGGTACCGGGCCGCTGGGCGCGGACACCCCCGGGGGCCGCGAGTTCGACGGGCTGGGAGGGCTGATGCCGCACTCCGTGACCCCGGACCGGGCGGCTCGGGCGGCGCTGGCCGTCGCCCAGCTCATGCGCCCGGGGAACGCGGAGGGCTCGGCGGGCTGGGACCACGGTGCGGCGGACCTGCTGCCGGTGCTGGCCGCCCGGACGTTCGGGGTGGACGTCACCGTGGTCGACGACGCCGGGCGCTTCCAGGACTTCCGGCCCGGCCCGTCCGACCCCACGGGCCACCTGACGGGCTCCCTGGACCTGCCGCCCGCGGGCCCGCGACCGCACGTCGTGCTGAGCCTGGCGGGACGGCACTACCAACTCGCCGTGCGGGAGGGGGCGGTGGAGGACGTGACGGGGGGCGACGCCGACGCCACCGCCGAAGTCGACTCCACCGCGGGTTCGGACGCCGGTTCGGACGCCGGTTCCGACGCCGACGTGTCGGATTCCGGGCAGTCCGAGGATTCGCCGTCACCGCTCCCGCCGCTCCCGCCGCCCATGCCCACGGGCCGGGCCGCCGACGGGCAGCCGGTACCGGTGCCGGGCACCGGGGCGTGCCTCTTCTTCTCGTTCATGGCGAGCGACCCGGCGTACGTCCGGAGTCGGCTGCCCGGTCTGGCGGCGTCCGACCCCGACGCGTACTCCTGGCTCGACGACGCCGACACCGTACGCGGCGGGCTGCGCAGCCGGGCGGCGGTCACGTCCGCGACCGCGCACTACCCGGGCGGCCCGGAGACTTCCGTCGCCACCGCCATGCGCGACGCCGTCGAGGACTACGTGACCGCGAGCGGAGGACGACTGCCCCGGGCCGTCATCGGACAACTGCGCATGTCAATGACGACGGAGTTCGCGGCCAGGATCGCGGGACGGCACCGGGCCGGACTCGTCTCGCTGCTCGCGCACCACGGAGTGGACGCGGACACCCTGGTCGACCGCTCGGAGGCGGGCCTGCGCGCGGAGCTGACCGCCCTGTACCCGACGAGCGAGGCTCCCCTGGACGACGTGGAACTCCACGCGGTCCTCGACGCCGTCACGCACTGGGAGGAGCGGTACATGACCGCGGTGGGCGAGGTCTTCCTGCCTCTGCTCGCCCATGCCTTCGAGGCGCGGGTTGAGGTGGTGCGGGACGGGTTCCGGGTCGATGACGCGCGGGCCGGACGCGACGACGCCTCGCGGGTGGTCGAGGTGCACTACAACGGCCGGGACCACTACGACGGCAGCGACGCGGAGCCCCTCGACCTGCTCGTGTACGGCGAGAGCGTGGCCCCCAAGCGTGTGAAGCCCGAGGAACGCGACAGCGAGGGCGACGTACGGGTGAATCCCCTGTGGACCCCCCTGGACGAGGTCGACCCCGATCTGCTGATCACGGCCAACCCGGACGTGGTGTGGATCTACACGGTGACCGGGGACGGGCGGGTCCTGCTGGGCAGCGAGCAGCCGAGCGCGATCCTCACGCAGGAGCAGTTCGACGCGCTGCTCGCCGGGATGCGGCGGGAGAACCCGGACCTGACGGCGGACGAGCTGCGGAAGGACCTGGACGGTCTCGGGCACACGGGCATCGCGGCGCGGTTCGGGGAGTCGGGCCGGTCGGAGCCCGGGAAGAGCCGCGTCTCGGGCGAGTTCCTGTGGAGCCGGGAGCTGAAGCGGTGGACGGTGAACGACAAGTCGGGCCGCTACATGAGCGACTCCGTCCGGCCCGGTCTCGACCCGGACGTCGCGGCCGGCTGGCTGGACGAGGTGGCGAGGCTCTTCACGGAACGGCTGGGCGTGCGGGTCGTGCCGGAACAGGTCAAGACCGCGGCCGCCGCGCCAGCCGACCCGCCTCCCCCGGCGGCCCCTCCGCCGCCCTTCGTGCCGTTGAAGGGAGACGTGTCCGTCGCGGAACTCGACGCGATCGGGGTGACGCTGTCGCTGGCCCAGGCCACACAGGCGGCGATCCTCGGCGACCGACTGCCGGTCGCGGAGCTGGACCTGACACCGGAACAGCACCGGCTCATCCGGGTACAGCGGGGCGAGCCCGACACCTCGGCGCCGACACGGTTGCTGCTCGATTCGCCGGAACCCTCGTCCCCCGAGGGCAGCGTCGACTCCCTCGACATGATCATGGACTGGGAGGACGGAATCGAGGGCGGGGAGACCGACGAGGACAGCCTGCCCGCCGAGCCGGACCACCACCAGCTCCTGGAGGACCTCTACGGCCCCGAGATCGGTCAGGCCCCGCTCTATCCGGCCCTGCGCGAGACCCTGGCGCGGCTGGACACCCTGCGACTGGCGGTGGCCGGATCCCCGCTGCGGGACGGCCCGTTCGACCTGGACGCGGTGACCCGGTACGTCCTGGGACTGGGCGAGCAGGAGGCCGTGACCAAGGCGCAGCGCGGCCGGCTGTTCAGGGTGGCGATGGACGAGACGGTGGAGGCGGCCCGGAGTCTCGCCGGGCTGGCGGCGTTCCGTCTCGTGCTCGACGGGGTGTTCTCCGTCGCCCGCACGCTGCCCCGGACCGGCGGCAGCCTGGGCAGGAACTGGACGGGCGGCAGGGTCAGGAACCTGGACACCACTCAGGTGGTCGGACCGGCCCAACAGCCCTACGGCGTTCCCCCGCTCGGTGGCACCGACCCGGCGCCCTATGTCGTCCTGGCGCCCGGAGGCGGCCACGACCACGTCGTCGTGCTGGACGACGAGGGCACCCCGTACGAGGTGCCCACGGAGGTGTTCGCCGAACTGCTCGCCCTGGACCCGCTGCTGACGGGGCTCCCGGACGGCACCCCTGTGGTCCTGCTGGTCCCGGAGGCGGGGGCGCGGGGCCTTGATCTGCCGCGTGTGGTCGCCGACCGCACGGGCCGCACGACCTGGGCCACCAGCGGCAGGCTGCGGTTCACCCCGCAGACCGAGGACGGCCCGGCCGCCGTCTCACCGGAGCACCGTCCCGGTGAGACGGCGGGCACCTGGAGCGTCAGCGAGCCGGGCGAGGTGCCCGGTCCGGACGACCTACGGGACGCGCCCGCCTGGGAGGGCAAGGTCATGTCGTACACCCACGTCTCGGAGGGGCGGTCGATCGGACGCTTCGTGTACCACCCCGCCGAGGCCGCCCGCTTCGAGGGGCTCATGCGGAAGATGCCGGAGACCACCGAGCTCTGGCACCGGGACCAGGCCGCCGGCATCCTCATCAAGGATCCGGACCCGGTGCCCTGGGCCGGCCGGCCGGCGTACTTCTTCGCCGCGCACGGGCTGCCGGGGGAGACGGACATGGCGCTGGAGGACGGCGCGAACCACATCGTGCGGTCCACCGCCACCGGTGGTTTCCTCAAGCGGCGGCCGAGTGTGGCGCGGCTCTCCGACGACCATGTGATCGTGATGGACGAGTGCTGGCACGCCACTCCCGGCGGCCCGGACTTCGTCAACGGGGACTCCCCGTCGGCCCCCTACGTCGCCGACCCCCTGGGGACGGTCAGCGACGCCCAGCACACCGCCAACGAGACCGGCCGCACGGTGTTCGCCTCCACCCGGCCGAGCGGTATCCAGCGGCTGAGCGAACAGCAGGGCGGCGGTCACGTCCGCATCCTGAACACCGATCCGCGGGGCAGGCGGGGGCGATGGCTGGAGTTCCGGCCTGAGCCGGCCGGTGCCGCGCTCGACGACGTGGCCCGCGCCGCCGGCCTCCACCTGGACGACGCCCCTGCCCCGCCCGCTGTCCGGGACGCGGCCCTGCGGCTGGTACGCGCACTGCGGACCGCGTTCGGGCCGGACGTGGACCAGGACGACGCCTACCCGCACCTGCTGGCCGGTATCGGCGCCCTGGAGGCGATGCGCGGGAGGGACCCGTGGCTGGCCGACGTCACACCGTTCACCATGGACCTGCTGGACCAGGCCGTACGGGAGGTCCGTGCGACCCTGCCCGACGCCCCCCTGGACGGCACCGCCCTCGACGCCGACGACTACCGCGCCGCCCTGCTGCACACCGCCACGGCAGCCGGCACCGACGCCACCCTCACCGCGTTCGTGCCGCTGCCCCGGCTCGTGGAGGCGGCGCGGCGGCCTGCGGCGAGGCGGCCAGTTCCACCTCCAGTCCGGTGACGGTCAGGA
>NZ_BAAHCA010000072.1:0-11355 GCF_054776295.1 Streptomyces sparsus | reverse complement strand
GACGCGGCGTCGGCGCCCGGACCAGGCACTCCGGTGGGCGGCAGGGCCGGTGCGGCCACTGCTCCCTTCGGGTATGGGGGATCATGGGGCCATGGCTACCCATCTGATCACTGGAGCGGGATCCGGCATCGGCGAGGCGGTCGCACTGCGGCTGCTGGAACGCGGCGACGAGTTGTGGCTGCTGGCCCGCGACGCAGGCCGGGCACGTCAACTGGCGGCCCGCTTCGAAGGCGTCGGCGGCACGGTCCGCACCCTGGTCGGTGACCTGGCGGAACCGGAACGGCTGTCCTGGGCGCTGGGACACCAGACGCTGCCGGAGGAACTGGACTCGCTGCTGCACGTCGCCGGTGTCGTCGAACTGGGCACCGTCGCCGAACTGACCCCCAAGGTCTGGCAGGCGACGCTGGCGGCCAACCTGGTCGCCCCCGCCGAACTGACCCGGCTGCTGCTGCCCCAACTGCGCCAGGCCCGCGGTCATCTGCTGTTCGTGAACTCGGGCGCCGGGCTGCGCGCCAACCCGCAGTGGAGCGCCTACGCGGCGAGCAAGCACGGCCTCAAGGCGCTGGCGGACGCCCTGCGCGGCGAGGAGGAGCAGTACGGCATCCGGGTGACGAGCGTCTACCCGGGCCGGACCGCGACGCCCATGCAGGCGAAGGTGCACCAGCAGGAGGGCAAGGAGTACGACGCCGAGCGGTTCGTCAGCGCGGAGTCCGTCGCCGAGACGGTGCTGACCGCGCTGGACATGCCGCGCGGTACCGAGATCAGCGACCTGAGCATCCGGCCGGGTGGCCGGGCGCGGTAGCCGGTCGCGGACTCGTAGGCTGCCGGAGTGAACGACATCGCGAAGTTCAGCTGGGGACCAGCCGCCGCCACCGGAATCGGATCGATGCCCGGAGGGGACGTCCGGGAAGCGGTCCGGACGGTCGTCGGCTCGCTGGAACAGCTGCCCTACCTGCCGGAACTGCCCGCCCGCGGCCCCGGGGCCGACATGATCGGCCGCACCGCCGGCCTGCTGACCGAGCTGTACGCCCACGTGGAACCGAGCGGCTGGCGGATCAGCGACCGGCCCGGCCGGGACACCCGGCGGGCCCGGGCCTGGCTCGGGGAGGACCTGGACGCGCTGGAGGAGGCGACGCAGGGCTTCACCGGTGCCGTGAAGGTCGCCGCGGTCGGCCCCTGGACGCTGGCCGCCGCGCTGGAGCGGCGCAGCGGCGAGGCGATGCTGGGTGACGCCGGTGCCTTCCGTGACCTCGCCGCCTCGTTGGCCGACGGGCTCGCCGCACACCTCGCCGACGTGCGCCGCCGGGTGCCCGGTGCGCGTGTGGTGCTGCAACTGGACGAGCCGTCGCTCACGGCGGTGCTCACCGGGCAGGTGCGGACCGCGAGCGGCTACCGCACCCACCGGGCGGTGGACCGGGCGGTCGTCGAGGACACACTGCGCACGCTGGTGCGCGCCGCCGGCGACAGCCCGGTGGTGGTGCACTCCTGCGCGCCGCAGGTGCCGTTCGCCCTGCTGCGGCGGGCCGGCGCCACCGGCGTGTCCTTCGACGCCGCGCTGCTCACCGAGGGTGAGGACGAGGTGCTGGGCGAGGCAGTGGAGGGCGGACTCGCGCTCTTCGCCGGCGTGCTGCCCGCGGTCGAGCCGGGCTCCGGCGCGATGTCCGACCCTGCCGGTAGCGTCATGGGTGTCAGGTCGCTGTGGCGCAGGTTGGGGCTGGCGCCCGGACTCCTCGCGGAGTCCGTGGTGGTCACCCCTGCCTGCGGTCTCGCGGGTGCCTCGCCGGCATACGCCCGGGAGGCGCACGCCCACTGCGTCCGGGCGGCGAGATCGCTCGCAGACAACCCTGAGTAACGGGAGGACGTAACGGTGGCTGCCGAACAGGACGCAGCAGTGCCCGCCGAGGCGCGGGAGACCCACATGCGACTGGCGGAGCAGATCGAGGAGCATCGCTTCCGCTACTACGTGCGGGACGCGCCCGTCGTCAGCGACGCCGAGTTCGACCGTCTGCTGCGCCGCCTGGAGGCGCTGGAGGAGCAGTACAGCGAGCTGCGCACCCCCGACTCGCCGACGCAGAAGGTCGCCGGCAGCTACGCCACGGAGTTCACCGAGGTCGCGCACCGCGAGCGCATGCTGTCGCTGGACAACGCCTTCTCGGACGAGGAGCTGGACTCCTGGGCCGAGCGCCTCGGCCGGGAACTCGAAGGGCTGCCGCACCACTTCCTCTGCGAGCACAAGATCGACGGCCTCGCGGTCAACCTCACCTACGAGAACGGCCGGCTGACCAGGGCCGCGACCCGCGGCGACGGCCGCACGGGCGAGGACATCACCCCCAACGTCCGCACCATCGACGACATCCCGGAGCGGCTCACGGGTGAGGACGTGCCGTCCCTGGTGGAGATCCGCGGTGAGGTCTTCTTCCCGATGGCGCGCTTCCAGGAGCTCAACGCGCGGCTGGTCGCGGACGGCAAGCCGCCGTTCGCCAACCCGCGCAACGCCGCCGCCGGCTCGCTCCGGCAGAAGGACCCGAAGGTCACCGCGTCCCGGCCGCTGCGCATGCTGGTGCACGGCATCGGCGCTCTGGAGGGCATGGCGCTCGACCGGCTCAGCCACGCCTACGAGCTGCTCAGGGGCTGGGGCCTGCCCACCTCCGACCACAACCGGGTGGTCGACTCCATGGCGGGCGTCAGGGAGTTCATCGCCGAGTCCGGCCGGCGCCGGCACGCGCTGGAGCACGAGATCGACGGCGCGGTGGTCAAGCTCGACGAGATCCCGCTCCAGGGGCGGTTGGGCTCCACCTCCCGGGCGCCGCGCTGGGCCATCGCCTGGAAGTTCCCGCCCGAGGAGGTCAACACCAGGCTGCTCGACATCCGGGTCGGCGTCGGCCGCACCGGCCGGGTCACGCCCTACGCCGTGGTGGAGCCGGTCATGGTCGCCGGCTCCGAGGTGGAGTTCGCCACCCTGCACAACCAGGAGGTGGTGAAGTCCAAGGGAGTACTGATCGGCGACACCGTCGTGCTGCGCAAGGCCGGCGACGTCATCCCCGAGATCCTCGGCCCGGTCGCGGACCTCCGCGACGGCAGCGAGCGCGAGTTCGTGATGCCGGCCGAGTGCCCCGACTGCGGCAGCGCGCTGCGCCCCATGAAGGAGGGCGACATCGACCTGCGCTGCCCCAACGCCCGTTCCTGCCCCGCGCAGTTGCGGGAGCGGCTGTTCTACCTCACGGGCCGCAAGAGCCTCGACATCGAGAACTTCGGCTACGTGGTGGCGACGGCCCTCACCCAGCCGCTGGAGCCGTCCGAACCGCCTCTGCGGGACGAGGGCGGCCTCTTCGACCTCACGGTCGAGCAGCTGCTGCCGATCAAGTCCTACGTGCTCGACCCGGACAGCGGGCTGCCCAAGCGGGACCCGGAGACGGGCGAGGAGAAGGTCGTCACGCTGTTCGCCAACCAGAAGGGCGAGCCGCGCAAGAACACCCTCGCCATGCTGGAGCACATCCAGGAGGCGAAGAACCGCCCGCTTGCCCGCGTCATCACCGGCCTGTCCATCCGGCACGTGGGCCCGGTGGCGGCCGAGGCCCTGGCCCGGGGCTTCCGCTCGCTGGACCGGATCGCGGAGGCCGACGAGGCGGAACTCGCCGCCACCGAGGGCGTCGGCCCGACGATCGCCGCCTCCGTCAAGGACTGGTTCGCCGAGCCGTGGCACCGCGACATCGTCGAGCGCTGGCGGGCCGCCGGTGTGCGCATGGAGGAGGAGGGCGGCGAGGACACCGGGCCGCGCCCGCTGGAGGGCCTGACCGTGGTGGTCACCGGCACGCTGGAGTCGCACACCCGGGACGGCGCGAAAGCGGCACTGCAGGAACTCGGCGCGAAAGTCACCGGTTCCGTTTCCAAGAAGACCTCCTTCGTGGTGGTCGGCGAGAATCCCGGTTCCAAGTACGACAAAGCAGTGCAGGCGAAGGTGCCCATTCTCGACGAGCGGGGATTCGCCGTACTTCTGGAGAGCGGCCCCGACGCGGCGCGGGAAAACGCCGTGAACCCGCCGGAGTGACGGCGCCGCTGCCGCCGCCCGATGTTCGAATCGCGTACGAGGGTCTTTCGAATCGCGCGTCGGCAGCGGGTTCCGTACTGCGAACACGGCCGCGCCGCATCTGACGGGCCGGCAGGTCGCGCAGGTCCGCATTCGGGCAACCCCGGCCGATCGCTGCCCTCTTGCCGATCCGCGGCCTAGTGTGGATACGTGCGCCTGCCGTGGCGTGGGCACCGACGGGCCTTGAGAGGGACGCGCATGCAGCAGACACCTGAGGAGCGGGGGCGAGCCGGCCTTCCACAGGGTCGTGCGCACGTTCCGCGGGGAGAAGCAGCCGGTCTCGCGCGCCGCGTCGGGCAGTTGGCCGCGGCAGCGGCGCCCGGACTTCCGGCGTGCGGTGCCGGTGCCGCCGCCCTCGCCCTGGCCGTCGGCGTCTACCGGGTGTTCGACCAGGGCCGGTCCCTCTTCCCCGGCGGCACCGTCGGCTGGGCATTCGCCGCGCTGACGGGGCTCATCGTCGCCCATCTCGTCGCGCTCGGCCGGGACCGCTGGTGGGGCGGCACCGGCTCGGGTGCCGCGCTCACCCTGGCGATCCTGCTGCTCTACGGCTGGGTGCCCGCCACCCTGGTCAGCCTGGCCGTGGTGTTCTTAGTCGGTACCGCCCGCCACCACCGCTGGCGGCAGGCCCTCGTGCACGGCGCCGCGGACATACTGGGCATCGGGGCCTCCGCCCTGACCATGGCCGCGTTCGGCACCCACCCGTCGGTCGAGTTCCCCTGGACACCCGCCGACTGGCAGTGGTCCGCGCTGCCCGAGGTGCTCATCGCCGCCGGCACCTACCTGCTCGTCACCCGGCTGCTGCTGTGGTACTGCCTGACCCCGCGCGGCGGCCTGCCCACCGCCACCCGCACCGCGCTGATCCGCCAGGGCCTGGTCTGCGTCGCGCTGCTGTGCATCTCGCCGCTCGTCGTGGTCGTCGCCGTGCACATGCCGGTGCTGCTGCCGCTGTTCGCCGTGCCGCTGATCGCCCTCGACTCCACCCTGTGGATCGCCCGGGCCAGAGCCGAGGAGCAGCTCCGCGACCCGCTGACCAAACTGCCCAACCGGCTGTGGCTGATGGAACGCACCTGGACGGCACTCGACGAGGCGGAACGCCACGGGACCCGGGCCGCGCTGGTGCTGATAGACCTCGACCGGTTCCGGTCCGTCAACGACACCCTGGGGCACCTCGCCGGCGACCGGCTGCTGCTCCAGATCGCCGACCGGCTCCGGCTGGCCCTGCCCCGCGACGCCGAGGCGGCCCGGCTCGGCGGGGACGAGTTCGCCGTGCTGCTGCCGACCGTCGACTCCACGACCAGCGCCAAGCGCGTCGCCCGCAGCCTCGTCGCGGCGCTCAGCTCCCCGCTCGACCTGGACGGCCTCACCCTGGTGCTGGAGGCCAGCGCCGGGCTCGCCGTCTACCCCGACCACGCCGGTGAGGCGGAGGGCCTGCTGCGCCGGGCCGACGTCGCGATGTACGAGGCGAAGCGGGACCGCAGCGACGTCGAGGTGTACGACGCCAGCCGGGACGGCAACACCCCCGACCGGCTCGGCCTGCTGGGTGATCTGCGGCGCGCGCTGGAGGCGGGCGAGGTGGATCTGCACTACCAGCCCAAGGTCCGCTTCGACGGTGAGGTCGCCGGGCTGGAGGCCCTGGTGCGCTGGGTGCATCCCGAGCGCGGCAAGGTGCCGCCGGACGAGTTCATCGCCATAGCCGAGAGCTCCGGGCTGATGCCGCATCTCACCGAGTACGTGCTGGAGGCCGCACTGCGCCAGGTGGCGCGGTGGCGCTCGGTGGGCCTCACGGCGCCGGTCGCGGTGAACATCTCGCCGCGGGACGTGCACAGCCCCGGTTTCGCGGGCGCGGTCGCCGCCCGGCTCGCCCGGCACGGCGTACCGGCCGGCTCGCTCCAACTGGAGATCACCGAGCACGTCCTGCTGGAGGACCCGCAGCAGGCGGCCATCACCCTCGCCGGCCTCACCGGGCACGGCGTCAAGATGTCCCTCGACGACTTCGGCACCGGTTACTCCTCGCTGGTGCACCTGCGCCGCCTGCCGGTCAGTGAGCTGAAGATCGACCGTTCCTTCGTGGCCCGGCTGGCCCACGACACCCAGGACGCCGAGATCGTGCGCTGCACCGTGGACCTCGCGCACTCCCTGGGCCTGCTGGTGGTCGCCGAGGGCGTCGAGGACGACGAGACCTGGGAGCGGCTGCGCGACCTGGGGTGCGACGCGGTGCAGGGTTGGCTGGTCGCCGCGGCGATGCCGCCCGAGGAGGCCACGGTCTGGCTGCGGGCCAGGGACGGCGCGCGCCGGGCGCTGCCGCCCGGCGTGCCCGCACCCGACGCAGCGCCCGTCCCCCCGGTGGGGAAGAGCTCGGAGCAACCCGTGCAGTGACCTTCCACCGGAGTGGCCGCGGCCGGTGTCAGCCCGGCCGACACGGGCCGCGGCGCGGGAGCCATAGGATTGGGGCGCACACCCGGAACACCCGGCCCACTCAGCCAAGAACCCGTAAGGATCGCTGCATGCCTGGCATCACGCGCGAGGAGGTCGCCCACCTCGCTCGGCTGGCGCGCCTGGAGCTGTCCGGTGAAGAGCTAGAGCACTTCGCCGGACAGCTCGACGACATCATCGGAGCGGTCGCGACCGTCTCCGAGGTCGCCTCCGAGGACGTACCGCCGACCTCCCACCCGCTGCCGCTGACCAACGTCATGCGCCCGGACGAGGTCCGTCCGAGCCTGACTCCCCAGCAGGCGCTCTCCGGAGCGCCCGCCCAGGAGCAGCAGCGATTCAAGGTGCCGCAGATCCTGGGTGAGGAGTGAACGACATGGCCGATCTGACCAGGCTCACCGCAGCCGAGACCGCAGCGCGCATCGCCGCAGGCGAGGTCACCGCCGTGGAGGTCGCCGAGGCGCACCTCGCACGGGTGGAGGCCGTCGACGAGAAGGTGCACGCCTTCCTGCACGTCGACCGGGAGGGCGCGCTCGCCACCGCCCGCGAGGTGGACGCCAAGCGTGCCCGGGGCGAGAAGCTGGGCCCGCTGGCCGGCGTGCCGCTCGCCCTGAAGGACATCTTCACCACCGAGGGCGTGCCGACCACGGTCGGCTCCAAGATCCTCGAAGGCTGGATCCCGCCGTACGACGCCACCGTCACCAAGCGGCTCAAGGACGCCGACGTGGTGATCCTCGGCAAGACCAACATGGACGAGTTCGCCATGGGGTCCTCCACCGAGAACAGCGCCTACGGCCCCACCGGCAACCCGTGGGACCTCACCCGCATCCCCGGCGGCTCCGGTGGTGGCTCGGCCGCCGCGCTGGCCTCCTTCCAGGCGCCGCTGGCCATCGGCACCGACACCGGCGGCTCGATCCGGCAGCCCGCGGCCGTCACCGGCACGGTCGGCGTCAAGCCCACGTACGGCGGCGTGTCCCGCTACGGCATGGTCGCGTTCTCCTCGTCGCTCGACCAGGGCGGCCCCTGCGCCCGCACGGTGCTCGACGCGGCACTGCTGCACGAGGTCATCGCCGGGCACGACCCGATGGACTCCACGTCCGTCGACGCGCCGGTGCCGCCGGTCGTCGAGGCGGCCCGCAGCGGCGAGGTCCGCGGCATGCGGATCGGCGTCGTCACCGAGCTGTCCGGTGAGGGCTACCAGGACGGCGTGATGCAGCGCTTCAACGAGTCGGTGGAGCTGCTGCGGGAGCTGGGCGCCGAGATCGTCGAGGTCTCCTGCCCGGCGTTCACCAAGGCGCTCGCCGCCTACTACCTGATCGCGCCCAGCGAGTGCTCGTCGAACCTCGCCCGGTTCGACGCGATGCGCTACGGCCTGCGGGTCGGCGACGACGGCACCCGCTCCGCGGAGGAGGTCACCGCCCTCACCCGCGAGGCCGGCTTCGGCGACGAGGTCAAGCGCCGCGTCATGCTCGGCACCTACGCGCTCAGCTCCGGCTACTACGACGCCTACTACGGCTCGGCGCAGAAGGTCCGCACCCTGATCAGCCGGGACTTCGAGAGGGCCTTCGAGTCGGTGGACGTGCTGGTCTCCCCGACCACACCCACCACCGCCTTCCCGATCGGCGAGCGCGCCGACGACCCGATGGCCATGTACCTGGCCGACCTGTGCACCATCCCGTCCAACCTCGCGGGCAACTCCGCCATGTCGCTGCCCTGCGGCCTGGCCCCCGAGGACGGGCTGCCGGTGGGCCTGCAGATCATCGCGCCCGCCATGGCCGACGACCGTCTCTACCGGGTCGGCGCGGCCGTCGAGGCCGCGTTCCAGTCCCGGTGGGGTCACCCGCTGCTTGAGGAGGCACCGTCGCTGTGAGCAAACTCAGCAAGGCCAAGAACATCCGGGGCTTCCGGAAGTCCCGGCCCGGCACCTACCTGTCCATCGGCACCACCCTGTTCGGTGCGGTGAGCGTCGTGAAGCAGGCCAGGAACGCCCGCTTCGAGAAGGACACGCTCCAGCTCATCGACGCGGTCGTCTCCGCCGCCGCCATCGCCACCGGCGTCGCGCTGCTCGTGCGCGAGCTGCGCCGCGCGGCCGACGGCGACATCCTCGCGGACGACTGACGCGGACCCTGCGAAAGGCACTTCTGTCGTGACTGTCATTGACCTGGTGTCGTACGAGGACGCGTTGGCGACCTACGACCCCGTCATGGGCCTCGAGGTCCACGTGGAACTCGGCACCAGGACCAAGATGTTCTGCGGGTGCTCCACGACCCTCGGAGCCGACCCCAACTCCCAGACCTGCCCGACCTGTCTGGGTCTGCCCGGCTCGCTCCCGGTCGTCAACGCGACCGGTGTCGAGTCGGCCGTCAGGATCGGTCTCGCCCTGCACTGCGAGATCGCCGAGTGGTGCCGGTTCGCCCGGAAGAACTACTTCTACCCGGACATGCCGAAGAACTTCCAGACCTCCCAGTACGACGAGCCGATCGCCTTCAACGGCTACCTGGACGTCCAGCTGGAGGACGGCGAGGTCTTCCGGGTGGAGATCGAGCGCGCCCACATGGAGGAGGACACCGGCAAGTCGCTGCACGTCGGCGGCGCCACCGGCCGCATCCACGGCGCGTCCCACTCGCTGCTGGACTACAACCGGGCCGGCATCCCGCTGATCGAGATCGTCACCAAGCCGATCACCGGCGCAGGCGCGCGCGCCCCCGAGGTCGCCAAGGCCTACGTCGCCGAACTGCGGGAACTCATCCGGGCGCTCGGGGTGTCCGAGGCCCGCATGGAGATGGGCCAGATGCGCTGCGACGTCAACCTGTCGCTGCGTCCGCACGGCCGGGAGAAGTTCGGCACCCGCAGCGAGACGAAGAACGTCAACTCGCTGCGCAGCGTCGAGCGCGCCGCCCGGTTCGAGATCCAGCGGCACGCCGCGGTCCTCAACGGCGGCGGCACGATCGTCCAGGAGACCCGCCACTTCCACGAGGAGGACGGCAGCACCACCTCGGGCCGCGTCAAGGAGGAGGCGGAGGACTACCGCTACTTCCCCGAGCCCGACCTGGTGCCCGTCGCACCCACCCGCGAGTGGGTCGAGGAACTCCGCGGCACGCTTCCGGAACTGCCGCGGCTGCGCCGCAAGCGGCTCCGGGAGGAGTGGGGCGTCTCCGAGCACGAGATGCAGTCGGTGCTCAACGCCGGCGCGATCGACCCGATCGTGGCGACGATCGAGGCCGGCGCGCCCGCCGACCAGGCCCGCAAGTGGTGGATGGGCGAACTCGCCCGGAACGCCAACGAGACGGGCCGCGACCTGACCGCGCTGCCGATCACTCCCGAGCAGGTCGCCCGGGTGTGCGCGTTGGTCGCCGAGGGCTCGCTCAACGACAAGCTGGCCCGGCAGACCATCGAGGGTGTGCTCGCCGGTGAGGGCACCCCGGACGAGGTCGTGGAGAAGCGCGGCCTGAAGGTCGTCTCCGACGACGGTGCGCTCGGCGCCGCCGTGGACGAGGCCATCGCCGGCAACCCGGCCATCGCGGACAAGATCCGGTCCGGCAAGGTCGCCGCGGCCGGCGCGCTCGTCGGCGCGGTCATGAAGGCCACCCGAGGGCAGGCCGACGCGGCCCGGGTGCGTGAGCTGATCCTGGAGAAGCTCGGCGCCGAGGGCTGAGACCTCCCGCACGTCCGCGGTCCCCACTCCCCGACGCAGGGGGCGGGGACCGCGTCGTGTGTGCTCCCGGCTTCCGCGCGTGCGGACGTGCGGGCCGGGCGGTCGGGCCGCCGCGGGGGTCGACCACGCGGGTGGGTGCCTACCGTGGCTCGGACGCGATCTGGATCAGGTTGCCGCAGGTGTCGTCGAAGACGGCAGTGGTGACGGGGCCCGTTTCCAGGGGTTCCTGTGTGAAGCGGACGCCGAGACCGTGCAGCCGCCGGTACTCCGCCCGCACGTCGTCGACGGCGAACTGGGCGAGCGGGATGCCGTCCTTGACGAGCGCGTCGCGATAGGGCTTGACGGCCGGGTGGCCGGCCGGTTCGAGCAGCAGCTCGACGCCGTCGGGCTCCTCAGCCGGGACGACGGTCAGCCACCGGTCCTCACCCACCGGCACGTCGTGCTTCTTCACGAAGCCGAGGACCTCCGTGTAGAAGCGTTCGGCCTTGGCCTGGTCGTCGACGAAGACGCTGGTCAGATGGATCTTCATGGGGTGCTCTTCTCTGGTCCTGAGGTGTCGGGCACGGGCCATCGCTCGGCTATCCGCCGCAGCGGAGCGGTGTTCAGGTCGTGGAACTTGTAGCGGCCCTCCCGCCGGGTCTCGACGAGTCCGGCGGCCTCCAGCACGGCGAGGTGCTGGGAGACCCCCTGGCGCGAGATGCCGAGTCGGTGCTTCGTGCTCAGTCGCGCGCAGATCTCGAACAGCGTCTGCCCGGACTGCTCCGTCAGCTCGTCGAGAATGACGCGGCGGGTGGGGTCGGCCAGGGCTTTGAACAGGTCGTCGGGCACGGCCTCAGAATAGGCAAGCAATCACTTGCCTGTCGAGTCGGGTGCTGCCGTGTCCCCAGTCGGCCCGCCGGCCGGGTAAGGCCCCAGAGCCCTCCGGTGTGGGCAGTTGCCCGATGCGCGGACACCTCCTCAGCGCGCAGTCTCGGTACACGTCAGGCACCCGACGCCACCCCGGCAGTACCGCCGGGGACCGGCAGGGCGCGACGCGGACAGGGGAGCAACCGTGTACCAGGACATTTTGGGAGTACAAGCGAGGATGGAGCAGCTGCACCGGGAGGCCGCGTCGGAGCGGCTGGCCGCCGAGGCGGTCGCAGCCGCGGCGCGGGACGCCGAGCAGGGGCGGCAACCGTGCGAG
>NZ_BAAHCA010000071.1:0-11371 GCF_054776295.1 Streptomyces sparsus | reverse complement strand
AGGCCGCAGGCAGCGGCGGCCTCCCGGTCGGCGGAACCGGCCTCTCCCGAAGCGGACGGAGTCCGCCACGAAGCGGACGGTGAGGGGTCGGGCCGTCGTGGCTTGAGCCAGTCAAGGGGCGGGGTCGGCGGTCGGCAGGCGCCCTCCCAGGCCGCCGCCAGGTCGACGCGTCCGGTGGCGTTCCGGTGGGCGGACGGCAGTCGGAGCCGGAAGCAGATCACGTCGCCGATCTCCGTGACGCCCACCGCCGTGACGTCGTAGAGGTCGGCCTCACCGAACGCCTCGACGCTGACGCCGTACGAGGGTGCCTGCCAGCCGCCCCCTTCGATGACGGCGTCCCGGATCAGCTCCTCGATCCGTTCGGCGGGCACGTCGCCCTCCGGGAGGGCGTCCGGATCGGACTCCAGGGCACGGGCCGCGGTGAGCGCCGCGCGCTCCAGCTCGTCGTCGTTCCACGTCGTCCTGTCGTGCCACACGACGAGGAGGACGAGAAGGGCGAGCGCCACGCCCGCGGCGACTTTCCTGACCGCGGGGCTGCGGTGGTCGGGAAGGTGGCGGCCCGGCCCGGTCCCACCGCGGACCGGGATGCCTGCGAAGCCTCGCTCGGGTTCGTCCTGCACGGCCCCACGCTATGAGCCGGTACCGCGGCCACCCCAGGCACCGCGGGCGAACAGCCGGCGAACACGGCGGGAACGCAGGCCCGTTGGCCGCGGCGCCAGGCCCCGCGCGGGCCGGGGCGTCAGGGGCCGGTGCCCACCGCGGCGTCAGTTCCCGGGGCCGGCCGGGTCGGTGTACTGCGGGCCCTGGCCGGCGACCCTGTCGGTCACGTCCACGGTGCTCGCGGCGTCCGGCGCGGAGACGTCGACCTCGGTCCCGAAGTCGGACAGCTCCAGAACCGTCCTGATCGTGCCGCCCTGCGGCGACTGGCCCCCGGTCGACGGAACGGTCACGTCGACCTGCTGGCGACGGACCCGGCCCTCGTCGTCGAGCCACACCTCCATCGGCACCGACTCGCCCAGCTGCTGCGTGAGTTGCCGTTCGGTGGAGGCGTCGCCGGCGGCGAGAGCGCGCACGTCGACGGTGACCTCGTAGTGCGTGGTGTTGACGCCTGCCACCTTCTCGGAGCCGACCTTGCCGGCGCTGTCCTCGGAGAGCGCCTTCAGATAGTCGAGGGAGTCGGCCGGGTTGGGCGTCACGCTGTTGCCGCCGCCCGCCTCGCCCTGCAGCTTCTCCAGGTCGATCCTGATCCAGCTCTTGCCGTCCGGCATCCCGCCGCGCTGCTCCTCTGGCGGCTTCTGGTAGAGCACGGTGTCGACGATGCGCTGCTCCATGCGCTGTCCTTCGGGCCCGATCCTCATGGTGCTGGTGCCGTCACGCAGGTTGATCCGCCCGTCACCCTCGACGGTCTGCTTCCGGCCCTCCATGTTGATGTCCACCGTGAGCTTCAGCTCCGCGGTTTCGGCCTCCAGCGTCTTCTGGTGGGCGGCCGTCACCGCCTGCCCGGCCGCCCGGTCCCGCGGCGTGGACGAGGCGGTGGTGTCCGCCGCGTCGCCGGAGCCGTCACCACCGCCGCAGCCGGCCAGCAGCACCCCGGAGGCCACTCCGGCGACGACGGCCGTTCCGATCCGGTTGCCGCGTGACGCACGCTGCACTGCACCCACTCCTCGACTCGACCCGGTGCTGGCTGTCCTGGGTGAACGAACACGGGCCCGCCGCCGTGCCCGGTATGCCCCGCCTCATGCCGCCCGGCCGGCAACAGCCGGCCAGGCGCTCGGTCCACGGCCGCCGGGGCTCCCCGGGCTCCTCGGCCGAGGGCCCCGACCCCGCTCAGCGCTTCCGGCCGCCCTCACCGCGCCTGCGCTGCCGGACGGACCACGCGTAGCGGTGCACCAGAATCCTGACCAGCACCAGGGCGGCCAGGATGCCGAGCAGTACCAGCAGTTTCATCGCGGCCCGCCGGGGCGGTCCTGCAGCGACGCGGCGTCCGTGTTCCGGGCGGCGACCAGGGGCGTCGGTGACAGGTCGCTCACCTCCTCGTCCGGCTCCAGCAGGGTGTCGGCGGCTCCCACGATGAGCGGGTCGGGCTTGCCGACGGCTTCCGGGTCCTTGGCCGTGTAGTCGAACCGCGACAGCACGTGCCGCATGGCTTCGAGCCGGCCGCGCTTCTTGTCGTTGTTCTTGACGACCGTCCACGGCGCGTAGGAGGTGTCGGTGGCCCGGAACATGTCGACCTTGGCGTGCGTGTAGGCGTCCCACAGGTCCAGGGAGGCGAGGTCGGTGTCGGACAGCTTCCACTGCCGGACCGGGTCGACCTGCCGTTTGGCGAACCGGGTGCGCTGCTCGGAGCGGGAGACGGAGAACCACAGTTTGATCAGGTGGATGCCGTCGTCGGTGAGCAGGCGCTCGAAGAGCGGCGCCTGCCTGAGGAACAACGCGACCTGCTCCGGCGTGCTGAAGCCCATCACCTTCTCGACGCCTGCCCGGTTGTACCAGGAGCGGTCGAAGAAGACGATCTCCCCGGCGGCCGGCAGGTGTGCCGCGTACCGCTGGAAGTACCACTGCCCGGCCTCCCGCTCGGTGGGCTTCTCCAGCGCCACCACCCGGGCGCCCCGCGGGTTGAGGCGTTCGGTGAACCGCTGGATCGTGCCGCCCTTGCCCGCGGCGTCCCGGCCCTCGCAGACGACCACGATGCGCTGCCCTGTCTCCTTGGCCCAGCGCTGGAGCTTCAGCAGTTCGATCTGGAGCACACGCTTGCCGCGCTCGTACTCCTTGCGCTTGACCTTGTGGTCGTAGGGGTGGTTCTCGCGCCAGGTGGCCGGGGCGTTGCCGTCGGCGTCGCGGAGGGTGGGTTGCTCGGGGTTGCGGTCGTCCACGGTCAGACCGTCCAGCAGGCGCTCTTCGCCGTTCCTGTCGGCACTCACATGGTCTCCCGGGGTTCGTCGGCGGGGCAGCGGCCGGCCCGGCCGGTACTCGATGGTCTCAGAAACGGCCGCCAGGGGCGGTGACCGGATGCGGGGGAACGGCAACCGCCTGCCTCCGGGGACACCGGTGGGCAGGCGGTTGCGGCGGGTCGTGTCGCGAGCCGGCGGGTGGAGGACGGTGAGGACGCGGGCCCGGTCTCACGCGTGGGGGCTCGCGGTGGAACGCGGTCCCGAGTCGTTCCCGAGCGCCTCGGCCAGGTCGGCGGCCACCCTGAAGACGCCGGTGACACCGGTGACCTCGAAGAGCCGCAGGATCTGCGGGTGCAGCGGGCCTGCCAGGGTGAGGTCCACCTCGCCGCGTGCTCCGAGCAGCAGGTTGAGGATGCTGGAGTCCGCGAAGGTGACCGCGGACAGGTCGAACACGACCCGTCTCCCCTCCTCCACCGCGCTGGCGAGAGCTTGCCGGGCCTGCGGCTCGGTGTCCACGTCCATTTCGCCGGCCAGCACGATGACCGTGGTGCCGCCGTGCCGGTACGTGGACGCGGGGAGCGGCTCGCCGGAATCAACCTGCTGGTGAAAAGTTGTCATACGGCAACCTTTCCATGGATTCGAACGGCGACACACGTTCCGGGGCGTCGCGTCGGTCACCCGCCGGCACTTGCGCGCACCTGACGGGCCCCTCCGACCAGCCGATACGCGGAGTACCTCGATCGGAGGCAAGCAAACACATCCGCCCACCACTTTTTTGAGTTCTTTTGGCGGGCCACCTCAGCGCACCCGATAAGGCACTCCAAGCAATGAACTGTCACGATCCGTCACGAATGTGCTACTTCGAGCGAGGAGCCCCGCACGGGAACGCCGTCGAACGGCTCGCCGCGACAGGGTGCGACCCGCCTTCACCCGCAGCGACCTGCCTTTCGCGCGCATACCGGCCCGCTTTTCGACAGCCGGGAAAAATAAATGTTTGTCGCGGCGAATCCCGGTCATCCGTAGGGATGTCCGCAGCCTCGAATGTGCAAGGAGCTGAACGTCGTGACTTCCGATGAGAAGAAGAAGTCCAAGGTCGAACAGGCCAAGGGGAAGGTCAAGGAGACCACCGGCCGCGCCCTGGGCAACGAGGAAATGACGGCCGAGGGCCGCGCGGAGCAGACCAAGGGCGACGCCCGTCAGGCCAAGGAAAAGGGCAAGGACGTCTTCAAGCAGTGACCTCCCGGACAGCCGCGCGAGGCGGCAGTCCGGAGCACTGACACGGTCGGGAGACTCGACGGACCGTTCGACCGAACGGGCCCGTCGGGTCTCCCGGGCCTTGCCACTGCCCCACGCCGCCCAAAAGGTCCCCGCGGCGCTTTGTCCGCATTGATGACATGCACCTGCCATCGAACAGCCCGCACGCCCCCTGGCGTGTGCGGCCCCGTTGACAGGCGCATCGGCCCCACCGACAAAAGAAGATCTATGAAATGTCGTGTGCATGACTCTCAGGAGTGAGGGCATACGACCGCTCGGAGGTAATTACTATGGTTCCCCTGCTCATCGTTCTTCTGCTCGCCCTGATTCTCTTCGGCGCCGGATTCGCCGTGGAGATCCTGTGGTGGATAGCCCTGGCGGTCCTGGTCGTCTGGCTTCTGGGCTTTGTGGTGCGTCCGGCTACGAGTGGCGGTAAGCGTGGCCGCTGGTACCGCTGGTAATAAGGGGTACTGACGCAAAAAGGGGCCGGTGGGCGCTACTCAGCGCCCACCGGCCCCTTCGTCTTTTTCAGCGCCATCAGTGGCGGACCCGGAACGGGACGAGGCCCGCCCCTGCCCCCGCTCTCCGGCAGAGGGCGACTCCCCCTCAGGCGGGGTGGTCCTCCGCCAGCCGGGCCTCCAGCCGCAGCAGACCGCCCCTGATCATGCGGCCGTATCCGTCGTCCCCCAGCGCCTCCGCCGCGGCCGTCCCGCACCGCACGTGATGCCTGGCCTGTTCAAGTTCACCCAGCTTCCGATGCACTTCGGCGAGATTGAGGTGCAGCGAGGGGTAGAACGCGGCGACCGGGCCCGGCGCCCCCGCCTGCCGGGCCTGCTCGTCCGTGACCGCGCCCGCCGCCCGCAACGCGCGCCTGTCCCAGCGCAGTTCCTCCCTCAGGTCGTCCTGGACGTCCGCCATCGCGTGGGCCAACGCACAGCGGTGCAGGGCGTTGTCCGCGACCGAGACCGTCTCCCAGAGGGCGGCCAGCGCCTCCCGGGCCGCCGCGCGCTCACCGCGCTGCCCCAGCTCCACACCCCGGCCGATCGCCGCCATCGTCGCGTCGGCACCCACCCCGGCGTCCGCGTCCGCGTCCGCACCTCCGCCCGTGCTCCCGCCTGCGCCCGTGTCCGTGCCCGTCACTGTCCGCCGATCCCCCTTGTGGTGCGGTGCGTGTGCTCCTGCGGAAGGTATCGGCGGCCGCTGACAGCCGACGCCGGTCCCCAGCCGGTCACCAGATGGCGGCGGCCCACTCGGGGTGGTCGACGAACGGGTTGCGGTTGTTCTGGTACCGGTCGTGGATGACGTTGTTGCGGCGCTTCTCAAAGGCGTCCGGCGGGTCCGTCTCGTGCCACTGCATGAGCACCGAGAGCCGGCCCATCAGCGGGGTCGAGCCGTTGCTCACCCGGTCGTTGAGCTCCAGGTCGGCGAAGCCGTCGCCCCCCTCGTAGCGCACGGCCATGTAGAGGATCATGCGGGCGACGTCGCCCTTGACCTCGTCCCGGGGCTCGAAGGAGTCGCCGTCGGTGCGGTTGCCGGGCGCTCCGGAGACCGGGCTGCCGCCGTCGTCGAAGTCCTTGTTGCCGCGTATGCCGTTCACGGCCACGTCGGTGGGGCGCAGATGGTGCAGGTCGGTGCCCGGTCCGGTCGCCGTGCCGAAGTTCCCGTGGGACTTGGCCCAGACGTGCTCCCGGTTCCAGTCGCCCGAGCCGCCTCCGTTGCTGTTCTTGCTCTGCGACCGGCCGGAGTAGAGCAGGACGACGTTGGCGGAGTCGGCCGGGTCCTCGTCGGTGGCCTTCAGCGCGTCCCAGACCTGGCGGTAGGAGAGGGTCCGCTGCTCGCTGATGATGGTGTGCAGCGCGCTCCTCAGCTGCCGGCCCGTCTTGCCGACCGCGTCGCGGTAGTACGTCTCGTCCAGGGCCGACGTGGTTTCGGCGGCCGAGGATCCGGCAGCGTCCGCAGCCGCCACCGGGGATGAACGTTTCGCCTCACCGGTCGGGCCGTCGGGCGCGGCGATGGCGGGGGCCTGGAGGGCCAGGCCGGCGAGCAGCAGGCCCGCCGCGGTGAAGGTCAGGGGCTTCCAACGGCCGGCGCGAGGCTCGTGCATGGGGGGGTGTCCTCTCCCGAGTGACGCGCGTAGCTCCGCGAGCAGGCCGCAGTGCCACACGGTGGCATGAACTCGACAGCTTTGAGCGTGACACGGCCGGATACTGCCTCGCGTGAACGCGGCGCGCCGATTCGGTGACGGGCCGGTGGAAAGCCGGGTCCGCCCACGGGAGAGGGGGTTCGGGAGAAGGGAGCGCCGGGTGGGGGGGCTCAGGAGGACGCGGGGGCCGGGGCTCCCTGCACGCCGTGCAGGGCGTCACCGCTGCCGAGCTGACTGCGCGTCACGACGCTCATGCTGCCGTCGGTCTCCAGCACCACCGCGGCGACCTCCTCCAGCCCGCCGACGCCCTGCGTCCGGAGTGCCTGCCGCAGCTCGTCCGGGGTGACCCGCTGGCGAGTCATCGCCTCGAGCTGCATCCGCCCGTCGTACAGCAGCAGCGTCGGCTGTGCCTTGAGCAGCCGCCGCACCCCGCGGGAGCGCACCGACAGCCAGGCGCTGACGAACTGGAGGGACACCAGTAGCCCCAGGGCCAGGGCGCCCTCCAGCAGTGCGACGTCCCGGCTCAGCAGGATGGTCGCGAAGGTCGAACCGAGGGCGACGGTGACCACCAGGTCGAACGCGTTCAGCTTGGACAGCGCCCGTTTGCCGGAGAACCGCACCGCCGCGATCAGCACCACGTACGCCATCGCCGCCATGGCGACCACTCGGCCTGCTTCGTTCCAGGAGTCGAAGAACATGCCCCACGGCTACCCGCTCGACCGCGCCCGTCACGTGCGGATCGCACACGGCACCCGCCCGGCCCCCCACACGCTCGGTCCCCGCGCGCACGGCCGCCCCCGCAGACACCCGCCGGTCCCCCGGAGGCGGCGTGGTCCGGCCCCCCGGCGCCCGGCGAACTGCTCGCCGGGTCCCGCCGATTGGCGCCATCCACGTGCGCTGCGCGCCACCCTGTGGTTGGGTGATCGCCGTCACAGTTCCCTCCTCGGGAAGGCAGTGGTGAGGTGCGGGGGAAGCAGACCGGGCTGGCGCTCCGGATAGGCGTGCTCTGCGCGGTGCTGGTACTCGCCGCCGCCGGCGGTTGGCGGCTGCTGAGCGGGGGCTCGGACGAGCAGCGCGCCATCGTGGTCGGCACGACCGGCGAGGTCAGCTCGCTCGACCCCGCGGGGGCCTACGACGCCGCTTCCTGGGCGCTGTACAGCAACGTCTACCAGTCGCTGCTGACCTTTCCACCGGGCTCGGCGACGCCCGTACCGGACGCTGCCGAGCGCTGCTCCTTCGTCGGCAGCGGGCTGCTCACCTACCGCTGCACGCTGCGGGAGGGGCTGGAGTTCAGCAACGGGCGCCCGATGACCGTGGAGGACGTGCGCTTCTCCTTCGAGCGCATTCTCGGCATCGGGCACGAGCAGGGCCCGTCCCCGCTGTTCGACGCCCTCCGGGAGGTCCGGACCGAGGGCCGCACGGTGGAGTTCCGGCTGAAGACCCCCGACGCCACCTTCCCCCTCAAAATCGCCGGCGGGGCCGCCGCCATCGTGGACAGCGACCAGTACGACGAGAACGAGATCCGCACGGAGGAGCGGGTCGACGGCTCCGGGCCGTTCGTGCTGGCGGAGTACCGCAAGGGCCGCCTCGCGCGGCTGCTGCCCAACCCCGGCTACCAGGGGGCCCAGGACCGTCCGCGCCAACCGGTGACGATCCGCTGGTTCACCACCTCCGAGGAACTGGCCGAGGCCTGGAGCAAGGGTGAGGTGCACGTCAACAACGGCCAGATGCCGCCCTCGGCGCTCGCCGAGCTGGACGCCTCCGACCCGGAGGTGGACGTCTCCGAACAGGCCGGCGCAGACATCCGGATGACCGTCTTCAACACCCGTGAGGGCTCGGCCACCGCGCCGCGCGCCGTCCGGCAGGCCCTCGCCGCGCTGGTCGACCGGCAGCGGCTGAGCCGGCAGGTGCACCAGAACACCGTGGAGCCGCTGTACTCGCTGATCCCGCAGGGCATGACCGGGCACGGCACCCCGTTCTTCGACCTCCACCAGGAGCCCGACCGGGCGGCGGCCGTGGCGCTGCTGGCCCAGGCCGGCATCGAGACCCCGGTGCGGTTCCAGCTGGCGTACTCCCGGGGTTCGGTCACCGACGCGGAGGCGCGGGAGCTGAAGCGGCAGTGGGAGCAGTCCGGCCTGTTCGAGGTCGAGACCAGGAAGTACGAGTGGGCGGACTTCCTCAAGGGCTTCGCGGCGGGCGAGTTCGACGCCTACTGCCTGGGCTGGGTACCGGACTTCCCCGATCCGGACACGTACACGGCCGCGCTGGTGGGGAGCGACAACTCGCTGCACAACGGCTACCGCAGCAAGCGGGTGGACTCCCTCATCGCGGCCACCCAGCGCAGCCGGAGCCGCAGCCGGATGATGGAGGAGTTCCGGACGATCCACCTGGAGGTGGCGCGGGACGTGCCGATCCTGCCGCTGTGGCAGAAGAAGGACTACGTGCTGAGCGATCCCGAGGTGGCGGGCACCCAGTACCTGTCGGACAACAGCGGGATGTGGCGGCTGTGGAAGCTGGAGTGGCTGTGAACCCCCGGGGCGGCGGCGGGGTGCGCGTCCGGCCCCTCGTACGCCTGGGGGGCGGCGGCGGGCGTGTGCGTCCGACTGGCTGAGAACGTCCCCCACAAGGACGCAGCCCGTCACCGGGAAGGCCTCCACCGGTGACCACTTCGCAGGTGAGGCGGTACGTTTCGTACGTGCCGATGACTCCTCATACTGTCGCTTGTTTCATCGCCCGTCCGGCGGTGGCCGCTGCGGTGCTGCTCCCCGTCCTGCTCGCCGGCGTCACCCCGGCACACGCCGACAAGGCCGAGCGGGCGCAGCCCGAGCCGCCGCGGCAGATGTCCACCGTGGGCGGCGAGCGGCTCGGCAGGCCGGGCACGCAGGTGCAGCCGCTGCCCGCGTCGAAGGCACCGGAACTGCCCGGGGGTCTGACGGCCCGCGCCTGGATCGTCGCCGACTCGGAGACCGGTGACGTCTACGCCGCGCACAACGCGCACTGGCGGCTGCCGCCCGCGTCCACCCTGAAGATGCTGTTCGCCGACACCCTGCTGCCGAAGTTCGACAAGGACACCCACTACCTGGTGCTGCCCGAGGACCTCGCCGGCATGGGCGCGGGCAGCAGCGCGGTGGGCGTGAAGGAGGACTACTCCTACCAGGTGCACGACCTGTGGAACGGCGTGTTCCTCAGCTCGGGCAACGACGCGGTGCACGTGCTGGCCGCGATGAACGGCGGCATGGCGGAGACGGTCCGTCAGATGAACGAGCGTGCCCGGGAGCTGGGCGCGGACGACACCCACGTGGTGAGCCCCGACGGCTACGACGCGGAGGGGCAGCACAGCTCGGCCTACGACCTGACCCTGATCGCCCGGTCCGGCATGCAGAAACCCGACTTCCGCGACTACGCGGCGACCGTCCGCGCCGAGTTCCCCGGCGGCGGCAGCGAGAAGAAGCGCGAGCACTACCAGATCCAGACCACCAACCGGCTGCTGATCGGCGACTGGGGGCTGAAGCCCTACCGCGGACTGGCCGGCATCAAGAACGGCTACACCAGCAAGGCCGGCTACACCTTCACCGGAGTCGCCGAACGGGACGGACGCAAGCTGCTGGTGACGGTCATGCACCCGGACGAGGACGAGGGCCGCAACCAGGTCTACAAGGAGACGGCGAAGCTCTTCGACTGGGGCTTCGCCGCCGCCGGCAAGGTCACCCCGGTGGGTGAGCTCGTGCCACCCGTCTCGGTGCGGGAGGAGGCACGGGAGAAGGTGCGGGCGGCGGGCAGCGGCAGAAGCGGCGCGAACGCGCCGGCCGGACCGGGTGAGCAGAACCTCGCGTCCGGTCGGCAGGAGTCGGGCGGCGTGGGCACGGCACTCGGGTTGACCGGCGCGGTGCTGGTCGCGCTGGGCGTCGTGGGCGTCGTGGTGCGCCGGAGCCGGCCCGCGGCAGCCGGGCTCAGCCGGCCGGAACGGCCTTCCCGTCAGGACCGGCAGTAGTGCCCGGCCGGGGCGCCGGCCCGGTCTTCCCGGCGTTCTCAGCGTTCTCGGCGTTCTCGGCGTTCTCAGCGTTCTCAGCGTTCTCAGCGTTCTCAGCGTTCTCAGCGTTCTCAGTGTCGGTGTCGTCCCCGGCGTCGCGGTGCTCGGTGGCCGTCCAGGCGGCGCAGAACAGCAGCAGCTTCGCCATGAAGTTGATCCAGATGAGCAGGGCGATGGGCACTCCGAAGGCGCCGTACATGCTCTTGCCGGCGACACCGGTCAGGTAGCCGCCGAGCAGCAGCTTGAGCAGTTCGAAGCCGACCGCGCCGATCACCGCGGCCACCACCAGGGCGCGGCGGCCGGGGGCGACGCCGGGCACCCGGGTGAGCACGTAGGCCAGCAGCAGGAAGTCCACCACCAGGGCGGCGGCGACCGGCAGCAGCCGCAGCAGCAGCCAGCCGACCGCCCCGCTGTGCTCGATGCCGAGCCGGTCCGTCGTCCACTCGACCGCGCCGACCGCGAACGTCGAGCCGGCCAGCGACAGCACCCCCACCGCGCCGAGACCGGCCAGCACTCCGAGGTCCTTCAGCTTGGCCAGGGCGAAGTTGACCTCCTCGTCCGGCAGCAGCCACACCTCACGCAGGCACTCCCGCAGCGAACGCACCCAGTTCAGGCCGGTGAAGAGCAGCAGCACACCCGCGATCAGACCGACCGTGCCGGCGTTGTCGACGAACGACTGGAGTCCGACCTGCTCGGAGATGCCCGGGACCTGGTCGCTCATCCACTCCTGCGCGTCCTCGATCTGCCGCTCCGACAGGAACGCGGCACCGACGGCCGCCGCCAGCGCGAGCATCGGGAAGACGGAGAGAAAACTGATGAAGGTGATCGCCGCGGACAGCCGCGCCCAGTGCGCCGCCTCCAGGCGCTCGTAGGCACGCCACAGGTGGGTCCGCATCAGGCGGACGAGCAAGGGACCGATGACGGGCTGCCGGATCAACCACTCCATGCGACCGTTTCTACCCGCTCGCCTCCCTTCCACCGCCCGCGACAGGCCGCGGTCCCGCCGACCGCGGAGGGACGGGCGCAGCGCGCCGGGGCCGCCGAGGCCCGGCG
>NZ_BAAHCA010000070.1:0-11586 GCF_054776295.1 Streptomyces sparsus | reverse complement strand
CCCGGACGTCCGGGGGCCGGCCCGCTGCTGCCGTCGCTGCCGCTACTTCGCCTGCGGGGGCTTGCGCAGCGAGAGGTGCAGCTCGCGCAGCCGGGCCTCGTCGACCTCGCTGGGCGCGCCCATCAGCAGGTCCTGGGCGTTGCCGTTGAGCGGGAACGCGATGGTCTCGCGGATGTTGGGCTCGTCGGCGAGCAGCATCACGATGCGGTCCACGCCCGGGGCGATGCCGCCGTGCGGCGGGGCGCCGAAGGAGAAGGCGCGCAGCATGCCGCCGAACTCCCGCTCCACGTCGTCCTTGGAGTAGCCGGCGATCTCGAACGCCCGGTACATGACCTCGGGCTCGTGGTTGCGGATGGCGCCGGAGGACAGCTCGACACCGTTGCAGACGATGTCGTACTGCCAGGCCAGGATGTCCAGCGGGTCCTTGGTGTCGAGCGCCTCGAGGCCGCCCTGCGGCATCGAGAACGGGTTGTGCGAGAACTCGATCTTCCCGGTGTCCTCGTCCTTCTCGAACATCGGGAAGTCGACGATCCAGCAGAACCGGAAGACGCCGTCCTCGAAGTGCCCGGTGCGCTTGGCCGCCTCGACCCGGACCGCGCCCATGATCTTGGAGACCTCGTCGAACTCACCGGCGCCGAAGAAGATGGCGGTACCGGCCTTCGCGTCGAGCACGTCGACCAGCTGGGCGACGTTCTCCTCGGTGAGGAACTTGGCGATCGGCCCGGTGAGCTGGGGCTTGCCCGACTCCTCACCGACCCGCACCCAGGCCAGGCCCTTCGCGCCCTGCTCGACGGCGAACTCGCCCATCTGGTCGAAGAACTTGCGGGACTGCTCGGCGGTGTCCGGCACGGCCAGCGCGCGGACGTGCTTGCCGGCGAACGCCTTGAAGTCGGAACCGGCGAACACGTCGGTGACGTCGACCAGTTCCAGGCGGGCCCGCAGGTCGGGCTTGTCGGAGCCGTACTTCAGCATCGACTCGCGGAACGGGATGCGCGGGAACGGCGAGGTGACCTCGCGGCCGTTGCCGAACTCCTGGAAGACCTCGGTCATCACCTTCTCGATGACCTGGAAGACGTCCTCCTGCTCGACGAAGCTCATCTCCACGTCGAGCTGGTAGAACTCACCCGGCGAGCGGTCCGCGCGGGCGTCCTCGTCGCGGAAGCAGGGCGCGATCTGGAAGTAGCGGTCGAAGCCGGCGATCATCAGCAGCTGCTTGAACTGCTGCGGGGCCTGCGGCAGCGCGTAGAACTTCCCGGCGTGGGTGCGGGAGGGCACCAGGAAGTCGCGGGCGCCCTCGGGTGAGGTCGCGGACAGGATCGGGGTGGCCATCTCGTTGAAACCGAGCGCCGTCATCTTGTGCCGCAGTGCCGAGATGACCGAGGTGCGCAGCAGGATGTTGCGGTGCATGCGCTCGCGGCGCAGGTCGAGGAAGCGGTACTCGAGGCGCTTCTCCTCGTTGACGCCGTCCTCGGCGTTGATGGTGAAGGGGATCTGCTCGGCGGCGCCGAGCACCTCGACGTCCGAGACCTCGACCTCGATCTCACCGGTGGGCAGGTCGGCGTTGACGTTCTCGGCGCCACGGGCGACGACCCGGCCGTCGACGCGGACGACGGTCTCCTTGGTGAGATGGCTCAGCGCCTCGTTGGCAGCCGTCCCCGGGCGCGCGACGAGCTGGACCAGGCCGTGGTGGTCACGCAGGTCGATGAAGAGGATGCCGCCCAGGTCACGACGATTGTGCAGCCAGCCGCTCAGCCGGACGTCGGTGTCGACGTCCGGCGATCGGAGCTCGCCGCAGTGGTGGGACCGGTACCGGTGCATCATTCATCCAAGTCGTCAGGTCTGGGGTGAGGCGCCTTACAGGTTACCGTCCTGGCCGTCCCCTGCCGGGCGCAAGCCGATTGTTCTCCCTATGGTGGGCGTATGCGCACCGAGGACGTGCTGGCCGCCACCGGAACCGGTATCTGGTGCTGGGACAACGCCTGCGGGGAGTTCAGCCTGGACGCGACGGCGGCGGCGCTGATCGGGCTGCCGGCCGAGGCGGCACGGGTCTCCGAGTCCGCCGTGCGCTCCCGCTTCCACGTGGTCGACTACGTGGAGCTGGGCGGCATCGTCACGCTCGCGGTCGCCGAGGGACGGATCGCGGAGGCGCGCCTGCGGGTCATCGCCGGGGACGGTTCGGTGCTGCGCACCGTGCGGGCCCGGCTGCGTCCGTCGGCGGAGAGCGGCCGGAGGCGGCCCGGGACGGCGTTCCTGCTGAGCGGCACGATCAGCGAGGTGCCGGACGCGTCGCCGAGGCAGACGCCGGTGACGGGCGACTGGCGCCGGTCGCGGGAGGCGTTCCTGCTGGACGCCGGGCGGGCGCTGGCCGAGGCGCGGTCCACGGCGGAGGTGCTGCGGGTCGCCGCGAACCTGTCGATGCCGGGCTTCTCGCCGGACGGGCTGGCCGTCTTCGGTGTCGACGGGGACCGGCTGGCGGTGATCGGCCACCACGGCCACCACGGGAAGGACGGCGAGGACGTACACGGCACCGCCCTGGAAGAACCGTTTCTCCACATGCCGCTGGACACCCCCTACCCGGCGGCCCACGTGGTGCGGACCGGGCGGGCGGTCTACCTGACCAGTCCGCAGGAGTACCGGCGGCGCTTCCCCGCGACCTGGCCGATGGCCGAGCCGTTCGACCGGCAGTCCTGGGCCTACCTGCCGCTGGTGGTGGCGGGGCGCACGATCGGCGCCTGGATGGCGTCCTTCGGGCACCCCGTCGCCTTCACGCCCGACGAGCGGGCGGTGCTGACCACGGTGGCGCGCATGCTGGCCCAGGCGCTGTCGCGGGCCTACGTGCACGAGTCGGAACGGGAACTGGCGGACGGGTTGCAGCACACCCTGCGGCCGGCCGGCAAGCCCGACGTCAAGGGCATGGCGGTGGCCGCGCGCTACGTCCCGACCGGCGGCGGCCTCCAGGTCGGCGGTGACTGGTACGACGTGATCCCGCTGCCGTCCGGGCGGACCGCGCTCGTCATCGGGGACGTGCAGGGCCACGACGTGCGGGCCGCCGGGCTCATGGCGCAGCTGCGGATCGCGCTGCGCGCGTACGCGGCCGAGGGGCACCGGCCGGAGGCGGTGCTGTCCCGGGCGTCGCGCTTCCTCGCCGGCATGACCGAGGCGTCACCCGAGGAGCCGACCGCCGACCGGGGCGACGACCGGTTCGCCACCTGCCTGTACATCGAGGCCGATCCGGCGCTGGGCACGCTGGACATCGCCAGGGCCGGGCATCCGGACCCGGTGATCCGGCTGGCCGACGGCACGGTCCTGGTGCGGCCGACGGCGGGCGGTCTGCCGCTCGGCATCGAACCGGACACCGAGTACCCGACGACCCGGTTGGTGCTGGAGCCGGGAGAGACGTTGCTGCTGTGCACCGACGGGCTGATCGAGACCGGCGGCCACGACGTGGACACCGGCTCGGCCCGCATCCGCGACGTCTTCGCCGCACACCCCGGCGCGGACGTGGAGGAGCTGGCCGAAGCCCTGATCCAGGCCGTGCACGGCCTGCCGTCGCACCACACGACCGGGCCGCGGGCCGACCGGCGGGAGGACGACATCGCCCTGCTGCTGATGAGCCGGGAGAGGGGCCCGGTGCCGTGCTCGACGGCATCCCGCCGCACCATGCTCACCGTCGGCCAGGCGGACGCCGAACGGGTCGCCGCGTCCCGCCACCAGCTGCGCGAGCTGCTCTACGACTGGCTGCTCCCCGACCAGGTGGACGGCGCGGTGCTGATGCTGTCCGAGATGCTGACCAACGTCCTGGTGCACACCGACGGGGACGCCCTGATGGTCGCCGAGGTCACCGGCCCGCGCGGCGCCCGGCAGCTCCGGGTGGAGGTGTCGGACCGCAGCGACGAGCTGCCGCACCGCCGCAGCCCCGGCGAGCTGGCCTCGTCCGGCCGCGGCCTGATCCTGATGGACCTGCTCGCCGGGGCGTGGGGCGTCGACCCGCGCGGCGCGGGCAAGGCCATCTGGTTCGAGGTGCACGAGGACGACGCACCGCCCGACTGGGGGTGACACCCGCCCTCCCGGCAGCGGAGTCCGGCAGCGGATACCGGCAGCGGGCCGCGTCACCGGCCCGGGCGCGGTCACCGCACCTCGGGCCGGCAGGTCACCTCGCCGTGCCCTCGGTGTGCTCGGCGAGGGTGTGCGCGACGAGGGCGTTGGCGTGGCCGTGGCCCATCCCGTGCTCGCTCTTGAGCCAGGAGACGAGCTCCATGTGCCTGCTCAGCGGCGAGGCGCGGACCAGTTCCTTCCACTCCGCCACCGGGCGGCCGTACTTCTTCTCGATCGCCGGAAAGTAGCTCGCCGGTCCCCTGACGGCGGCTCGGTCCTTGCCTGGGCCGGCGGCTCGGTCCTTGCCGGCGCCGGGGCTCGTGGCGGTCTCGGGGCTCTCGGTCATGTCGGGTCTCCGTCCGGGTACCCGCGGAGGGCCGCGGGGAGGGCCAGCAGGTCGTCGCCCGGTATGACCGCCGGCCAGGCGCGAACTCATCGCTCACCCGGAGTGACCCACCTCACTTCCGACCCGCCTGTCTCCGCCGCAGCCCGGTGGCGCCCGCGTGAACGGGTCCGGTCCTCGCTAGGACCGGACCCGTTCGCGTGCGGCACTCGGGGAACCTACAGACCGCCCTCGGACATGCCGTGCACGGCCGGGATCGTGCCCAGGCGGCCCTTCTGGAAGTCCTCGAACGCCTGCTGGAGCTCGGCCTTGGTGTTCATGACGAACGGACCGTAGTGGGCCATCGGCTCGCGGATGGGCTGTCCGCCGAGCAGGACGACCTCCATGTCCGGCGTGTTCGCGTCCTGCTGCTCGTCCGCGCGGACGGTCAGTGAGGAGCCGCTGCCGAAGACGGCGGTCTGGCCCAGGTGGATCGGGCGGCGCTCGGCGCCGACCGCGCCGCGGCCCGCGAGCACGTAGGCGAGGCCGTTGAAGTCCTCGCGCCAGGGCAGGGTGATCTCCGCGCCCGGCGCCAGCGTCGCGTGCACCATCGTGATCGGGGTGTGCGTGATGCCGGGCCCCTGGTGACCGTCCAGCTCACCGGCGATGACACGCAGCAGCGCGCCGCCGTCCGGCGAGGTCAGCAGCTGGACCTGGCCGCCGCGGATGTCCTGGTAGCGCGGGGCCATCATCTTGTCCTTGGCGGGGAGGTTCACCCAGAGCTGGAGCCCGTGGAAGAGACCGCCCGACATGACGAGCTGCTCCGGCGGCGCCTCGATGTGGAGCAGGCCCGCGCCGGCCGTCATCCACTGGGTGTCGCCGTTGGTGATGGTGCCGCCGCCGCCCTGGCTGTCCTGGTGGTCGAAGATGCCGTCGATGATGTACGTGACGGTCTCGAAGCCGCGGTGGGGGTGCCACGGGGTGCCCTTCGGCTCCCCGGGTGCGTACTCCACCTCACCCATCTGGTCCATCATGATGAACGGGTCGAGGGCGCGGTGGTTGATGCCCGCGAAGGCGCGGCGGACGGGGAAGCCCTCGCCCTCGAAGCCGCTGGGCGCGGTGCTGACGGCGCGCACCGGACGCGGCGTCGTGTCGTCCGCGGGCGCTGCGACACGGGGCAGGGTGAGCGGGTTCTCGACGGTGATCGCGGGCATCGGGGCCTCCTTGGCGTGTGCGACCAATGTAGTTGAAATATCAACATTCGCCAAGCCGTACGTGTTCCGTCGCCCGCCGATCCTGGAGGCCGGACCCGACCCGTGCCCGCCGCCCCCGTAGGCCGGATCGTGTGCTTTCGGGTGGTTCCGTCCGGCACCGGTCGTTAGCATGCGGTGCATGGCAGACAAGCCGTCGAACACACCACGACTGCTGTCGGGCGGCAACCCGCAGATCCCGAAGGGCGACGGCGACGGGCCCGTCCAGGCGTACGTCGAGGCGATGCCGGGATGGAAGCGCGAGGTCGGCCGCCACCTGGACGAGCTCGTCACGCGCACCGTGCCCGACGTGCGCAAGGCCGTCCGCTGGAACTCACCGTTCTACGGCGTCGAGGGCAACGGGTGGTTCCTCAGCCTCCACTGCTTCACGAGGTTCGTGAAGGTGACCTGGCTCAACGGCTCGTCACTGGACCCGCTCCCGCCGGACGCCTCCAAGCACGAGAGCGTGCGCTACCTCAACATCCACGAGGGCGAGGAACCGGACGAGGCGCTGCTCACGAGCTGGATCCGCCAGGCCGCAGCCCTGCCCGGCGACGACCTGTTCTGACAGCCGCGCCGACCACCCTCCGCCCGTGCCCCCAGAGCACCCCGACGCGACCCCGTACGCGAGCCCCCGGCCCGCGTACGGCCCTCAGCCGTACATGCGGCGCATCGCGAAGTCGACCATCTCCTCGACGGCCTTCGCGTCGAAGACGATCCGGTGCTCGCCCTCCATGTCCAGCACGAACCCGTAGCCCGAGGGCAGCAGGTCCAGCACCTCGGCCCCGGTGATCACGAAGTACTTGGACTCCTTGCCCGCGTACGCCCGAAGCTCCTTGAGCGTGGTGAACATCGGGATGACCGGCTGCTGGGTGTTGTGCAGGGCCAGGAAGCCGGGCGTCTCACCGCGCGGGCAGTAGACCTTGGCGTTGTGGAAGATGCCCTGGAAGTCCTCGGCGGCCATCGAGCCGGTGGTGAAGGCCCGCACCGCCTCGGCGAGTGACGGCGGCGACGGCTCGGGGTAGAGCGGCTGCGGCGGCGGCTGCTGCCCGTACCCGGGCGGGGGCTGCTGCGGGTGCTGCTGGGCGTACTGCCCGTGGCCCTGCTGATGCCCCGCGGAGGCTGTCTGGTCGTAGCCGTACATGCGCCAAAGGTTACGCCGCCCGGCGCCACCCGTGACGGCCGTATCGGGCCGGAGTGCGGGCACGAAGCGGAACGACGACCTCCACCCGCTCGGCCCACCCCCCACCACCCACTTCGTCCACACCCGCCCCAGCCGCACACCACCCGCGCACCGCCGGCACCTTCACCACCGGGACCCCGACGGTTCACCCGATCCGCACCCGTGGGCGCTCCCCCTCACCCGCCAGGTGCGTCACACTCGGACCGGTTGGGGTTGATTCTTATTACCGACGGGTAGCATGATGGGAGCTACTTACTGGTACGCATCCGGAGGAGTCCATCTCTCGGCCCTCCCCGTCGTTACGGAGCCTGTCGCCATGGGGCACTACAAGTCGAATCTCCGCGACATCGAGTTCAACCTCTTCGAGGTACTCGGTCGCGACGCGGTGTACGGCAAGGGGCCGTTCGCGGAGATGGACGTCGAGACCGCCAAGAGCGTGCTCTCCGAGATCGCTCGCCTCTCCGAGAACGAGCTGGCCGCGTCCTTCGAGGACGCCGACCGCAACCCGCCGGTCTTCGACCCGGAGACCAACACCGCACCGGTCCCGGCCTCGTTCAAGAAGAGCTACCAGGCCTACATGGACGCCGAGTGGTGGCGGCTGGGCATCCCGGAGGCGCTGGGCGGCACCACCGCGCCCCGCTCGCTGCTGTGGGCCTTCGCCGAGACCATCCTGGGCTCCAACCCGGCCGTGTGGATGTACGCCTCGGGCCCGGCCTTCGCCGGCGTCCTCCACGAGGAGGGCACCGAGGAGCAGCACCGCATCGCCCAGCTCATGGTGGACAAGCAGTGGGGCTCCACCATGGTCCTCACCGAGCCGGACGCCGGTTCGGACGTCGGCGCCGGCCGCACCAAGGCCGTCAAGCAGGACGACGGCACCTGGCACATCGAGGGCGTCAAGCGCTTCATCACCTCCGGTGAGCACGACATGTCCGAGAACATCGTGCACTTCGTGCTGGCCCGCCCCGAGGGCCACGGCCCCGGCACCAAGGGCCTGTCGCTGTTCATCGTGCCGAAGTACGACTTCGACTGGGAGACCGGCGAGCTGGGCGAGCGCAACGGCGTCTACGCCACCAACGTCGAGCACAAGATGGGCCTCAAGGCCTCCAACACCTGCGAGATGACCTTCGGCGACCGCCACCCGGCCAAGGGCTGGCTGCTCGGCGAGAAGCACGACGGCATCCGCCAGATGTTCAAGATCATCGAGTTCGCGCGCATGATGGTCGGCACGAAGGCCATCGCCACCCTCTCCACCGGCTACCTGAACGCCCTGGAGTACGCCAAGGAGCGGGTGCAGGGCGCCGACCTGGCGCAGTTCACCGACAAGACCGCGCCGCGCGTCACCGTCACGCACCACCCGGACGTGCGCCGCTCGCTGATGACGCAGAAGGCGTACGCCGAGGGCATGCGCGCCCTGGTGCTGTACACCGCCAGCGTCCAGGACGAGATCCTCGTCAAGGAGGCCGCCGGCGAGGACGCCTCCGCCGCGACCCGTCTCAACGACCTGCTGCTGCCGATCGTGAAGGGCTACGGCTCGGAGAACTCCTACGAGCAGCTCGCACAGTCGCTCCAGACCTTCGGCGGCTCCGGGTACCTCCAGGAGTACCCGATCGAGCAGTACATCCGGGACGCCAAGATCGACACCCTCTACGAGGGCACCACGGCCATCCAGGGCCAGGACTTCTTCTTCCGCAAGGTCGTCCGCGACCAGGGCCAGGCCCTGACCGCGCTCTCCGAGGAGATCAAGAAGTTCCTCGCCGAGGCCGACGGCGGCGAGGACCTGGCCGCCGCCCGCGAGCAGCTCGCCAAGGCCGCCGTGGACCTGGAGGCGATCGTCGGTGTCATGCTGACGGACCTCGCGGCGACCGAGAAGGACGTCAACTCGATCTACAAGGTCGGTCTGAACACCACCCGCTTCCTGCTGGCCTCCGGTGACGTCGTCCTCGGTTACCTGCTGCTGCGCGGTGCCGTGGTCGCCGCCGACAAGCTGTCCTCGGCCTCCGCCAAGGACAAGGCGTTCTACCAGGGCAAGATCGCCGCGGCGAAGTTCTTCGCGGCGAACGTGCTGCCCGGTGTCAGCACCGCGCGCCAGGCGGCCGAGACCGTCGACCTCTCCCTGATGGAGCTGGACGAGGCCGCGTTCTGACCGGACCGCTGTCCGCAGCCGGGTGACCGGCGGACGGGCGGGGTTCCGCTCCCGGTCGGGGGAGGCGGAACCCCTCCCGTCCGTGCGTTCGGACGCCCCGCGCGTTCGTATATTGGACGGCATGCAGCAATACCCCGCCGGGCTCGGCCGCGGCCACACCGATGACCTCATGGCGTTCCTCGCGGCGTCCCCCACCCCGTACCACGCCGTCGCGAACACCGCGGCGCGGCTGGAGAAGGCCGGTTTCCGCCAGGTCGCCGAGACCGAGGCGTGGGACAGCGGGACGGGCGGGCGCGTCGTGCGCCGCGGCGGCGCGCTGATCGCCTGGCACGTGCCGCGCGGCGCGACCCCGGCGACGCCGTTCCGCATCATCGGCGCGCACACCGACTCCCCCAACCTGCGGGTGAAGCCGTCCCCCGACGCCGGCTCGCACGGCTGGCGGCAGATCGCCGTGGAGATCTACGGCGGCACCCTGCTCAACACCTGGCTGGACCGCGACCTGGGGCTCGCCGGCCGGCTCGCGCTGCGCGACGGCTCCACCCGGCTGGTCAACGTCGACCGTCCGCTGCTGCGGGTGCCGCAGCTCGCCGTGCACCTCGACCGGCAGGTCAACGACGGCCTCAAGCTGGACCGGCAGCGGCACATGACGCCGATCTGGGGCCTGGGCGACCCGCACGAGGGCGACCTGATCGCCTTTCTCGCCGAGGAGGCCGGCCTGGACGCGGCCGACGTCGCCGGCTGGGACCTGATGGCGCACAGCGTGGAGCCGCCCGCCTACCTGGGCCGGGACCGCGAGCTGGTCGCCGGGCCGCGGATGGACAACCTGCTCTCCGTGCACGCCGGTGCCGTCGCGCTCGCCGAGGCCGCCGCCCACGAGGCCGCCGGGGAGGAACTGCCCTACATCCCGGTGCTGGCCGCCTTCGACCACGAGGAGAACGGCAGCCAGTCCGACACCGGTGCCGACGGCCCGCTGCTCGGCAACGTGCTGGAGCGGTCGGTGTTCGTCCGCGGCGGCGACTACGAGGACCGGGCCCGGGCGTACGCCGGCACCGTCTGCCTCTCCTCCGACACCGGACACGCCGTGCACCCCAACTACGCCGAGCGGCACGACCCGACGCACCACCCGATGCCCAACGGCGGCCCGATCCTCAAGGTCAACGTCAACCAGCGCTACGCCACCGACGGCACCGGACGCGCCGTGTTCACCTCCGCCTGCGAGCGGGCCGGTGTGCCCTGGCAGAGCTTCGTCTCCAACAACGGCATGCCCTGCGGGACGACGATCGGCCCCATCACCGCCGCGCGGCACGGCATCACCACGGTGGACATCGGGGTGGCGATCCTCTCCATGCACTCCGCCCGCGAACTCGCCGGCGCCGCTGACCCCGGCCTGCTCACGGCGGCCCTCACCGCCTTCCTCCAGGGCTGAGCGGCCTCGGGGCCGAGCCGCGGCAGCCGGGCGCGGCGTCGGGGCGGGACGCCGCAGGGCTGAGCGCGGCCTCGGGGCGGGCGCCCCGGGTGAGACGGCGGACTCCGGCCGCCGGAGGATGAGGCTCCGCTTCCGCCTGCTGTCGCCGGGTCGGGATGTGTCCATGACACAGCTGTGAAGATCGGCGCGCAGAGTGGAGCACACGGGGGAGAGGGGCGGACCGGCGGCGAAAGCACCGGTCCGCCCCTTCTGCCGCGCCCGAACGCACCCGGGGAACCTACCGGGCGCGCGACGCGGCGGCCTTGCCTCAGCCCTCGTCGAGGCCGGCCAGGACCAGCGGCAGCCGGTCGGCGCCGCTGTCGGTCAGCCGGACCGGAACGCCCCAGTCCTGCTGGTGCACGTGGCACGCCGGATACGGGTTCGCCGGGTCGTCGTCGCAGGACGCCGCCATCGCGGACACGTGCAGCACCCCTTCGGCCACCGAACCGTCCAGCACCAGTTCCCGGTCGAGGTCCGTGCCCTGCCCGGCGCCCGACGCCAGCAGCTCCGGCGGGGTGGCGCTGACCACCAGCCGCGTCGAGGGACCGTAGCGGGTGTCCAGCTTCTGGCCCGCCGGCGCCTGGAAGACGACGTCCAGCCGCAGCGTGCCGGGCGCCACCTCGGTGGCCGACCGCTGCGTGCGGTGCGCGACCCCGTCCACCCGCACCGCCTCGTCCGGCAGCCGCAGCCGCGTCAGCCGGTGCCGGGCGGACTCCACCACCACGATGTGGTGCGGGTCCGAACCGTCCAGCACCGCGGCGGACGGTTCCCGCAGGTCGGTGGCGAGCGTGCTCACCTCGTTCGTCGCCGGGTCGTAGCGGCGCAGGGCGTGGTTGTAGGTGTCGCAGACGGCCACCGACCCGTCCGGCAGCGCGGTGACGCCCAGCGGATGCTGCAACAGGGCCTGCCCGGCGTCACCGTCCCGGTGCCCGAAGTCGAACAGGCCGGTGCCGACGGCGGTGCGCACCTGCCCGTCCCGGTCGATCCAGCGGACCGCGGACGTCTCGGAGTCGGCAATCCACAGCCGCTCGCCGTCGGCGGACGCGGCCAGGCCGGACGGCTGCGCGAACCACGCCTCGGCGACCGGCCGGTCGACGAGGCCGTCGTTGGTCGTGCCCGCCGCGACCT
>NZ_BAAHCA010000069.1:0-11692 GCF_054776295.1 Streptomyces sparsus | reverse complement strand
GGTCAGTGGCCGGTCGTCTCCCGGGGGCGGTCGCCGGGGGTGCCGTCCGGCGGGGGCGGGGCCTGGTCGAGACCGGCCAGGCGGGGGACGGCGGCGAGGCTGAGCAGTAGGAGGGCGCCGCCGAGGAAGAGGGGGGCGCGGACGTCGAGAGCCGTCCCGATCCAACCGGCGAGGGTGACCCCGACCAGCATGCCCAGCCGGCTGGCCAGCAGGTAGCTGCTGTTGACGCGGCCGAACAACTCCCGCGGCACGACACGTTGCCGCAGTGTCACCACCTGCACGTTCCAGGTGACCACACCGAAACTGGCGACCGCGTACATCGCCGCCACCAGGACCACCGACGTGCTGAGGCCCATCACGATCAGCGACACCGCCATGGCGGCCAGTGCCAGGCCGATACGGGACCGCAGCCCCAGCCGGGTGCTGATCCGGCCGGCTCCGAAGCCGGCCAGGACACCTCCGACGGCGCCGGCTGCCAGCACCACGCCGTACAGCAGCGGGGGCGCGTCCAGGTGCCGGGTGACCAGCAGGACGAGCAGCGTCACGCCGAGGTAGAAGGCCAGGGTGGCGACCGTGCAGACCACGGCGAGCAGGCGGAGCCCCCGGTGGTTCCAGAGCCAGCGGGCGCCGTCCCCGATCTCGGTCAGTATCGGTTGCCGGCCATGCACGGGCGCCGGACGGCCGGAGCGGCCCATGACGGCTAGCAGCACCGCGGCGAGGGCGAAGGTGAAGCCGTCCACGACGAAGGGCAGGCCGGCGGCCACCGCGAACAGCGCCGAACCGAGCAGCGGTCCCACGAAGTGGCCGCCCACGATCTGGCTGCCCTGAAGGCGGCCGTTGGCGAGGTCGAGCCGGTCGGCGGGGACCACGTCCCGCAGCATCGACATGGCCGCGTTGTCGAAGAGGGTCTCACCGCAGCCGAGCGCGAACGCGACCAGCGCGAGGGCGAGCAGCGGCGGGTTCCCGACGAGCGTCCACACGGCGAACCCGGCCACCACCACCGCCCGCAGCGTGTCGGTGGACATCATCAGCCACCGGGGGTTGAGCCGGTCCGCGAGGGCTCCGCTGAAGGGCGACACCAGCAGCCACGGCAGGGTCCCGGCGGCTGCGACCACCGCGACGGCACCGGGTGAGGCGGACACCGAGACCGCGAGCAGGGGAAGCGCCGCCTCCCGCATGCCGTCACCGACCGAGGACACCCACGACGCCGACCACAGCAACGTGAACTTCCGGCCCAGACGGCTTGGTCGACGCGTCTCGCGACGCCCTGGCAGCAACGTCATGCGGGCACCCTCGCACACCGGCCGGCGGTCACGAGGGGTCTGCCGGAGACTGGGGCGCCGGCAGCGGAGCCCGGAAGCCGCCGGCCTTGTGGGTCCCGTCGCAGAACGGGGGCAGGGCGGTCCGCCCGCAGCGGCAGAGCGCCACCGTGCGCCCCGGTGCGGCGAGCACCTCCCCGCCGGGCAGGCGGATCTCGGCGTCGCCGCGCAGCAGCAGCGGCCCGTCGGGGTACACGGTCACGGTGGCGGCGCGCAGCGCCTCCGCGTCATCGGGGCCGCGGCAGGTGCCGTCGGCCGGCGTCGTGCGGCGGGGGCGGAACGGTGTCATGGCCTCACACCTCCGACACGCGGGGCCGGCTTTCGGTGAGCAGGGAGGAGACGCCCTGCCGCCACCGGCTGAGCAGGTGTGCGGCCATCCGGGCGTCCAGGGCCAGCGCGCAGGCGGCACCGAACAGGACGTCCGCCGTGAGCGCGGGCTCGGCCCGTACCAGGGCGCCGCACACGTCGTGGGCGGCGATCTGCTCGTGCACCGCGTCCGCGGTGACGTGCTCGTCGTAGAAGGCGGTGTCCGCGGGGGTGCCGCCGATCCGCCGGAGTCCGTTGCCGTACCGGCGGTTGGGCAGGGACGAGGTCATCTCGAAGGCCGCCAGGTGGCCGACGAGCGCGCCCCTCAGCCGGCGGTGCAGCCCGAACAGCGAGATGGCGTTGGAGGTGGCCAGGGTGACCGCGGGCACGCGGGGGAGGTAGTGGCCGTAGGCGTCTTCCAGGCCCAGCCCGCGCATGGTCCGGCGGAACAGTTCCGCGTGCATGCGTTCGGCTCTGCCGCCGCCGTACTCGTCGGCCAGGATCTCGACCAGGGCCGCCTTGGGCGGCCCGGCGAGCCGGGGGACGGCCCAGGCGTGCGGGTCACCCTCCTTGAGCTGGTACAGCGATCGGTGGATGACGAACTCCCGGAACTCCTCGGCGTCGGCGTCGCGTTGCAGGTGTGCGGCGAGGGGCGGTCCGTGCTCCTGCTCGGTGAGCCGCTTCAGCGCCTCGGCGATGCCGTGGCCGGTGTCCGCGTCGCGGAGCAGGGGCGCGGCGACGCCGGTGCGCAGGTCCTGCTCGAACCGCTGCTCCAGGGACGCCCGGAGGGCCAGCAGCCCGGGGTCCCACTCCCACTCCTCGGGCACGCCCTCCCAGCCCCGGTAGTGGAGTTCGTAGCAGACGTGCAGCGCCAGTTGCAGGTCCTCGTCGGCTGCCGCGCCGCTCGCGTCCCGGTCCGGCAGGGGGTCGAGGGCGGTCCGGGCGCGGGAGGGCGGGGTGGGCAGCGTGCCGATGAGCCGGTCGCTGACGGGCCCGCGTGCCGGGGGCAGTCGCATCGTCTACCTGCTTTCGGTGGTCTCTTGCTTCGTACGGCGCGCATCGGGCGGGCGGCGGGAGTACAGCGGCGGGCCGGCAGGGGTGGCCGGTGCCGTCCCGCGGGAGACCGGACCGGTGTCGCCTGTGCGGAGTCGCGGTCGCACGGGCCGGCCCCTCCCCCGGCCCCCGGCCTACCGGACGACGGCGTATGCCTGGCCGCCGCGCGGACTGGCCGCGGCGACGACGCCGCCGTCGTCGTCCACGCCCGTCGCGCACACCTTGCCGAGGGTCTGCGCCGGGACCTCGCGGACCTCGTGGCCGCGGTGGCCCAGTTCCTCCAGCACCTCCCGGGCGAAGCCCCGCTCGGCCACCAGGGAGAGCGGACGCGACTGGCGTGGCGTGAACGAGGTGGGGACGTGGTCGGTGTGGAACGTGGTCGCCTCCGTGGCCTGCTGCGGTGCCATGCCGAAGTCGACGTGGTTGAGGAGGAAGTGCAGCGTCCACTGGTCCTGCTGGTCCCCGCCCGGTGTGCCGAAGGCGAGGTGGGGGCGTCCCTCCTTCAGTACCAGGGTGGGGCTGAGCGTGGTGCGCGGACGCTTGCCGGGCGCGAGGGAGTTGGGATGCCCCTCGGCCAGCCACGCCATCTGTCCTCGGGTGCCGAGCGGGAAGCCGAGGCCCGGCACCACGGGCGAGCTCTTGAGCCAGCCACCGCTGGGCGTCGAGACGACCATGTTGCCCTCCCGGTCGGTGGCGGTGACGCAGGTGGTGTCCCCCTTGGCGGCGGTCCGCAGCAGCACGGTGGGTATGCCGCTGTGCAGTTGGGAGAGCCAGTCCGGATCGGTGGGCGCTCCGGAGCGGTCCAGGCACTCGGGGACGTGCGGGGGGCGGCCGTCGGGTGAGCCCGGGCGCAGCACCCCGGACGCGGCGGGTCCGACGAGTTCGCGGCGCTTCGCCGCGTAGTCGCGGTCGAGCAGGGCGGCCAGGGGCACGTCGGTGTGGGCCGGGTCGCCGTACCAGGCCTCCCGGTCGGCGTAGGCGAGCTTCGCCGACTCGACGACGGTGTGCAGGTGGTCGGCGCTGCCGTACCCCATGGCTGTGAGGTCGAAGCCCTCCAGGAGTGCCAGTTGCTGGAGGAAGACCGGGCCCTGCGACCACGGTCCTGGCTTGTGCACCAGGTGGCCGCGGTAGTCGAACGACGCGGGCGTCTCCACGAGCGGCTGCCAGGAGGCCAGGTCCTCTCCGGTGAGCAGGCCGCCGTGCCTGCGGCCGGTGGCGTCGACGGCCTCACCGGTGGCCAGGTACCGGTCCACGGCCTCGGCGACGAAACCCTGGTAGAAGGCCGCCCGCGCGGCCTCGGCCTCGGCTTCGCGGTCGGGTCCGGCCGCTCGGGCCTCGGCCAGGATGCGCCGGAACGTCCGCCCCAGGGCGGGGTTGCGCATCCGGGATCCGGCCGCCGGTGCGGTGCCGTGGTCCAGATAGGTGCGGCCGGACTCGGTCCACTCGTCGCGGAACAGCGGAGCCATCACGCTGATCATCTCGGCGGCCCTTGGCAGCAGCGGGTACCCGTCCTCGGCGTACCCGATGGCGGGCAGCAGTACGTCCTCGACCCGCAGGCGTCCGCGGTCCCGCAGGAGCCGCATCCACGCGCCGAACGCGCCCGGCACGCACGCCGCGAGCAGTCCCGAGCCGGGGACGGCGTCCAGCCCGCGCCGCCGGAAGGCGTCGACGGTCGCCGCCGCGGGCATCGGACCCTGCCCGCAGACGACCTCCACCCTGCCGCTCGCCGCGTCGTGGACCAGGATCGGGGCGTCCCCGCCGGGGCCGTTGAGGTGGGGTTCCACGACCTGGATGACGAGGGCGGCAGCCGTCGCGGCGTCGAAGGCGTTGCCACCGCGGTCGAGCATCGCCATTCCCGCCGCCGAGGCGAGCCAGTGGGTGGAGGAGACGGCGCCGTGAGTGCCGTGCAGTTCGGGACGGAGCAGCACAGGGGGTCCTTCCCAGGAGAGTCACTGGACGGTGTGCGGGGCGGTGATCCGGCCGTGGGCGACCGCCGTGACGCGGCCCGTCACGGCGGCCTGCGGAGGGGAGCCGTTCGACACCGTGAGCGTGCACGCCAGCAGGGCGGGCCGGCCCGCTTCGGCGCCCTGGTGGAGGGTGTAGGGGTGGCTGCCCTGCTCGGTGGGCAACTGGCCGGTCCCGGCCAGCCACAGCCCGAGGGCGGCGGCCACCGGTGCGCACGCCGGGTCCTCGGTGATGCCGAAGCCGGGGGCGAAGAGGCGGGTCCGGGCGGCGCGTCGGGAGCCGTCCCAGGTGAGGAGGCACAGGGCGGGGAGTGCGGCGGCGGCCATCCGGGCCGGGTCAGGGGCCGCCCGGGCGAGGGCCGCCTCCCGTACCGGCAGGAAGGCGAAGGGCGTGCCGAAGCCCTCGGCGCGGGGTTCTCCACCGGACGCGTCCTCGGAGGTGAGTCCGACTGCCGCGAGCAGCGGTGCCGGGTCGAGGTCGGCGCCCGGAGCCGGTCCGGTGAGGGTGAGCGTCGCACGGTCGGCCTGTGCGGTCAGGACGTGCCGGGCCGAGCCGCATTCCTGGACCACCCGCCCGGCCGGGACGGCACCGAGCCGTACCAGGGTCGCCGCTGTGCCGACACAGGAGTGGCCTCCTCCGGGGGATTCCGCGGTGGGGGTGAACACCCGGACCCGGTAGGTGGCGTCCGGTGCCGTGGCCGGCAGCACGAACGCCGTCTCCACGGCGTTGAGTTCCGCGGCGATCGCGCTCATGGCGGCGGTGGACAGGCCGTCGGCGTCCGGGACGACCGCCAGGGTGCTGCCGGCGAAGGGGAGGTCGGTGAACATGTCGACCACCTCGTAGCGGATCACGGGGCACCTCCGGGTGCGAGCACGGTGTGGGCGATGTCCTCCAGTACCTCGACGCGGCCCTGGTAGGGGAAGCCGTCCCGCGGCCAGTGGATGACGACGTCGGTGAAGCCGGCGGCCTCGAACAGTCCGCAGGCGTCCTGGTAGGCGGGGGCCGAGTCGGAGACGTCGCGGATCATCGCCCCGGTCACCACCAGGCGACGCAGCGTGGACGGGTCGCGTCCGATGGCGGCGCACGCCTCCTCCATGGCACGCACCTGGCCGGCCAGGTGCGTGACGGCCCGGTCGTAGCGGGCGGGTTCGCCCCAGCCGGGCTGCCCGGCCGTCACCCAGATGTCGGCGTACCGGGCCGCGAGTCGCATGCCGCGGGGGCCGGTGGCGGCGACGGCGAACGGCAGCCGCGGCTGCTGCACGCTGCCGGGGACGGTGTGCGCGTCGACGGCGGTGAAGTACCTGCCCGTGTAGTCCGTCACCGGCGACCGCAGCAGCAGGTCGGTCAGCTCGACGAACTCCTCGAACCGGTCGGCACGTTGGGAGGGCGTCGGCGGCTTCGAGCCCAGCACCTCCTCGTCGTGGCCGCCCGCTCCGGCGCCCAGCCCGCAGACGAGCCGGCCGCCGGAGATGTCGTCGAGCGCCGCCAGTTCCTTCGCGAACGTCACCGGATGCCGGAAGGCCGGGCTGGCCACCAGGGTGCCCAGGCGGATACGCGAGGTGGCTGTCGCCGCCGCCGTGAGGGTGGGCACCGTCCCGAACCACGGCTTGTCGCGCAGTGAGCGCCACGTGAGGTGGTCGTAGGTCCACGCGTGGTCGAAGCCGAGGGTCTCCGCCCGGGCCCAGAGTTCCCGTGCCCGCGCCCACCGGTGCTCGGGCAGCAGGACCACGCCGTGCCGCAGCCCGCTCACCGGGCTGCCGCCCGTGCGCGGTCGAGGGGCAGCCCGGCGGACAGGCGGGCGATCCGGAAGAGGGCGTCGGTCAGGTCCTCCTCGCACGCGAGCACGTCCGGTTGCCGGAGTTCCTTGGGGACCTCGTCGCTGCCGGCCGCGGGGTAGAGGCCGTTCGCGACCAGGTCCATGGCGACGGCCTTCTGCCTGCGCAGGAGTTGGGAGGCGACCTCGGACGACGAGGCCGGGGCGCGCAGGGTCAGGAAGTAGCAGTCGAAGACGGCGCCCCACATCCGCGGCTGGACGGTGTCCCGTTCGGCGACGGACCGCTGGAGCAGGGAGCGCCCTCCGGTGACGAGCTTCGAGGCCACGCCGAGGTGGATCTGGCTGCTGAGCCGCACCTCCCGCACCAGCGCGTCGACCTGCGAGGCGGCGACCGGCGGCACCTTGCGTCCGCGGAAGAGGCTGCGCACCGCCGGGTAGTCGGGGGCCCACGTGCCGCTGAAGGTGCTGTGCAGGCGGTACATGCTCGGCCGGATGGTGCCGTTGTAGACGGCGCGGTCGCAGGAGCCGGTGTAGAGCAGCATTCCGCAGTAGCCGCGGACGTGCTGGGTGATCTCCGCCGACAGCTCCTCCCGGTCGCCCTCTCCCGCGGAGAGCCGGGCCAGGGCGTCGGCGAGCAGCCGCCAGATGACGAAGGAGATCTGGTGGCCGGTGATCCAGCGGAACCAGAACAGCCGCTCCAGGGTGTGCCCGACGGCGGGCCGGGTGATCTCGAACCCCTCGTCGGCGCGGGTGTGGAGGGCCTGGCACACCCGCGTCACGTCGGCGTGCCGTACGCATCCGTCGGTGGCGTACGGCTCACCCGGGTGCGGGAGGGTCAGCGGTTCCAGACCGTAGGGGTAGTCGCTGAAGTCCCAGCCCCCGGTTCCGGGGAGGGTGAGGGCCGCGGCGGCGCCGGGCATCACGAGGCGGCCGCCGGGACGTGGGTGAACTCGAACTCCAGGCCGTTGACGTCGAGGCAGTAGAAGCTCTCCACCCCGTCGTCGTCCATGACGACGTCGGTGGGCGGGTCCGGCAGGGAGAACTCGTACCGGCCGGAACGGGCCAGATCCCACCAGTGGTCGCGCCAGCGGCGCAGTGCGTCCGGGGAGTCGACGGCCATGCAGACGTGCTGGAACTGCGTCTCGTGCGGGTGGGGCCGGCCCGCACCGGAGGTGGCACGTTCGAAGAGGTGGAAGCGGGTTTCTCCGCGGGCCAGTTCGGCCATGCGCACGATGCCCGGCAGGCGGCTCACCGTCAGGTCGGAGAACCGGTCCGTCGCCCAGGTGCGCCGGCAGCCGAGGAAGTCGCGGTACCAGGTGGTGCAGTTGTCGAGGTCGGTCGTCTGCACCGCGATGTGGTGCAGGTACGTGTGCGGGAGAGGGGGAGCCGGCGGAACTGGCTGAGCCTTCATGATTCTCCTTCGGCGGTCCGGCGCGGGTGGCCGTGGTGAGCACCGTTCCGGTCAGAGCTGTTCCAGTTCGAAGATCACTTCTCCGACCGCCAGGTCGATCGTGTGCTTGCGGCGCAGGAGCCAGCCGCCCTCCTCGAAGACCGATTCCCAGTCCGCGACAGTGGGGATGAAGGTGCCCATGAGGTCGTGGGCGACCTCGAAGCCCAGGGTGAATACCGGGAGTTCGTCGTCGGGAATGCCCACCGTGCGGGTGGCGTCACCGAGCAGGAACCGGCGGGTGCCCGGGAACAGCTCGCGAAGCCGCCGCAGGGTGGCGACGCAGCTCTGCCGCGGCCAGAAGTCGTGGCCCATCATGAAGGAGGTGAGGAGTTCCACCTCCAGGTACTCCGCACGGGGCTCCATCGCGAGCACGTCCGCTTCCACGAAATGGACGCGGTCGGCCAGTTGTGCCGCGGTGGCCGCTTCGGCGGCCGACGCCAGAGCGGGGCGGGCGATGTCGACGCCCAGCCCGCGGGCAGCGGGAAATCGCCGCAGGAGTTGCAGCACTCGTTCTCCGCTACCGCATCCCAGGTCCGCGACGGCGGTGACCTCGAAGTCGAGCCCGTCGACCGCCTCCCGGAACCAGGGGTCGTAGCAGAACGTGCTGATCTCCCGGCAGGCGTAGGCGATGGCCGCGCTGTCCCGCTGGTGGAAGTCCCCCACCCTGTTCTCGGGGACCAGGACCTCCGGCATGCGCCGGAACAGGTCGGCACTGCCCCGGGAGAGCCAGTGGAAGAAGGATCGGGCGCGGTAGGTCTCGGCGAAACGGGCCGCCGGAACGACCTTCGCGTCGTCCCGTTCGACTATGCCGACGGCGGCCAGCGCCCGGAAGAGAGCGAGTGACGCCGTGAAGTCGAGGTGTTTTTCGGATGCGAACTTGTGGACGTCGAGAATGCCGTGGTCGGATAACTCGTCCAACGCCCCGATCTCCCAGGCCGCGCCCACCGCCGAGGCGGCCACCGCCGAATTGAAGATACGGGCCACCGACGTTTCGGCGTCACCGGTAGTCATACCGATTTCCCCCAATGTTTTTGAGTCGCGCAGGTCCACGTGCCAACAGGATCTTGAGAGCCGTTGATCGTTTATCGGTGGTTCGCCCGGCCGGTACGTGGTCCGGTCGTGAACCGGGCCGGTAGCGCGTGATCTTCGAGCGGGGGCTCGGGTCCGTTGTCCCGAGGCGCGGGATACCCGCTACGTTGTAATGCTCCCCATTCTGGGCCGTCACAGCAAGCGCTGTACACAACAACGACCGCAGGGTTGACGAAGATGCCAGGGGCAATGCATCGTCGTCAACTGTCACGCATCCGCAGTAGTCGGACGGGGAGACTGTGGACAGTCAGGGGTTGACCAGCCCCTTCCGGCAGTGGCTCAGCCGACCGTTCCCGCCTCCCCGCCGGGCTTCCGCTTCAGGTCGATGAATTCCGTGCACCTCCTGGACGAGGGACATCAAGTGGAATGGGACGATCCTGCACCGGCGAAAGACGGATTAGCCACGCAGCACCAGCAAACTCGGCATGTGCCGCGCGACGCGGGCCCGGTCCGCTCCCACACGGAGTGGGACCCGCTTGAGGAAGTCATCGTCGGCATCGTCGACGGCGCGAGTTTCCCGACCTGGCACTTCTCCATGGAACCTGTTCTTCCGGTCGGGCGGCACGAGGCGTTCCGCCGCAACGCCGGCCGCTCGTTCCCGCCGGAACTCATTCGGGCCGCCCGGGCGGAACTGGAGGAGTTCGTCCGGATACTCGAAGCGGAAGGCGTGACCGTCCGCCGTCCGGAGCAGATGCCCCAGCGCCGCCCCTACTCCACCGGGGAATGGGCCAGCACCGGCATGTACGCGGCCATGCCGCGGGACGCGCTGCTCGTGGTGGGCGACGAGATCATCGAGTGCCCCATGGCCTGGCGCTCGCGGTACCACGAGACGCTCGCCTACCGGCCGCTGCTCAAGGAGTACTTCCACGGCGGCGCGAGGTGGAGCGCCGGGCCCAAGCCGGAGCTGCGCGACGAGCTCTACGACCACGAGTGGACCGAGCCGGGTGACGACGAGCCGGCCCGCCTCGTCGTCACCGAGTTCGAACCGACCTTCGACGCAGCCGACTTCATCCGCTGCGGCCGGGACATCATCGCGCAGCGGAGCAACGTCACCAACACCTTCGGCATCGAGTGGCTGCGCCGCCACCTCGGCGACCGCTACCGCGTCCACGTCCTGGAGTTCGACGACGCACACCCCATGCACATCGACGCGACCCTGATGCCGCTGGCTCCCGGCAAGCTGCTCGTCCACCCCGACCGGGTGCGGCGGGTGCCGGACCTCTTCCGGGGCTGGGACGTGCTGCGCGCGCCGGAACCGGTGATCCCCGACGCCCACCCGCTCTATCTGACGAGCAAGTGGATCAACATGAACCTGCTCATGCTGGACGAGCAGCGCGTGGTGGTGGAACGCCAGGACGAGCCGATGATCACCGCGCTGAAGAACTGGGGCTTCACGCCCGTCCTGTGCAACTTCCGCCACTTCAACAGCTTCGGGGGCTCCTTCCACTGCGCCACGCTGGACGTCCGCCGCCGAGGCGGCCTCCACTCCTACCTGGGTTGAGGAGCGTCGTGCGGATCCGGAAGGACCGGGCGAGCCGCCGCGGAACACCGGGCCCGTCCCCCTCGGCGCCGAGCGGCCGCACCTGCTCCACACCTGCGCCACACCTGCTCCAGGCACGCTCGCACCAGCAGAGACACTCCGACGACCGATCCGAAGGAGTTCCCGTGACCAATCCGTTCGACGACCCGGAGGGGCGATTCCTCGTGCTGCGCAACGAGGAGGGCCAGCACTCCCTGTGGCCGGCCTTCGCGACCGTGCCGGCGGGCTGGCTGGTGGTGCGCGGTGAGGACGAGCGCGACGCGTGCCTGCGCTACGTGGAGGAGCACTGGACCGACATGCGCCCCGCCGGACTGATCGCCGCCGAGTCCTGAACCACCCGTGACCGGGGCGGACGGAACGCCCGCCCCGGCGGCCCACGGCCTGTGCACCGGTGACCGCCGCCGCACGGAAGCCGCACCGGCCCCCGCACCGTCGCAGCCGTCGACCATGGCCGCCGACGCCGCCTGATTTGGGGTGTGAGATGTCAGAACGCCGTCCCGAGCCCGTCGGCCTGATGCCAGGCCAGCGGGGCATGTGGTACGCCCAGCGGTTCGATCCGGACAGCCCGATCCTCAACGTGGCCGAGTACCTGGACATCACCGGCCCGCTCGACGTCGTGCTGTTCGACGAGGCGTTGCGGCGGGCCGTCCAGGAGGCGCAGGCTCTGCGGTTGCGCTTCTCGGAGGACGACGGAGAGCTGACCGCGGCCGTCGATCCGTCCGTCCGGCACACCCTGCACCGCGTCGACGTCCGGGACGAGGACGATCCGAGGGCCGCCGCCCTGGCGTGGATGCGGGCCGACCTCCGCAGACCGCGCGACCCGCTGACCGACCCGCTCGCCCGCTACGCCCTCTTCCGGGTGGCCGACGACCGCTTCCACTGGTACCAGGGGTGCCACCACCTCGTCAGCGACGGCTTCAGCTTCCCCCTCGTCGCGGGCCGGGTCGCGGACCTCTACACGAGGCTCGTCGAGGGCTCCGACGACCTCGGCCGCCCGTTCGAGCCGATCCGGGTCCTCCTCGACGCCGACGCCGCCTACCGCGGGTCGCCGGCGTTCCGTGCGGACCGCGAGCACTGGCGGAGTGTGCTCGCCGACCGTCCCAGGGGGGTCAGCCTCAGCGGACGGCCGCCGCGCGGGCCGGCCCGGGACGTGCGGCGGCACCTGCGGAACCTGCCGTCCGGTGACGCGGACCGGC
>NZ_BAAHCA010000068.1:0-11858 GCF_054776295.1 Streptomyces sparsus | reverse complement strand
CGGACGCGCCGCACCCGCCCTGCCCCCAGCAGGTCGGCGCACTCCGGGCACAGACCGGCCCGTGGGGCGCCGCAGCCCGCGCAGTCGGCGGGCAGCACCAGATCTGCCAGTTCCTGCCACCACTCCCGCAACACGGTTCCCCCCACGCCGTCCGCCCTGTCGGCGGTGGCCGCGCTCAGCCCGGGTAGACCGGCGCGGACCCCTTCTTGGTCACTTCCTGCCAGTCGGCGTCCCGGGGGAGGCGGACGATGCCCTCCTCGGAGTCGGCCAGCAGCGGCTTCTCCTCGTCCTCGGAGGCGGCTATGCCCTTGACGTTGTTGACACCGGGCAGCTTCGGCGGCGTACCGGCCGAACCGTCGGTGGAGATCACCCGCAGCCGCTGCACGCCGCCGGACTCCTTGCCGACCACCACCATGCGGCTGCCGCCCGCCCAGGAGGCGGCGACGACGTTCTCCAGCGACGGCGCCACCGGGCGCAGCCCCGTCACCTTCACCACCGGCCGGCCCTCGGCGTTGTTCTCCCGCTCCACCCGGCCGAGCTGGAGCGTGGTGAGGTCGTCCTCCCGGACCAGCAGGGCGATGCGGGTGCCGTCGGCCGACAACCGCAGCGACTCGATGCGGCCCGATCCGAGGCCGGGCACCTCCACCTGCTCGGCGTCGCCGCGTCCGCCGCGCAGCCGCAGCAGCCGCTGCTGCTGCGGATCGCGGTCGGCGACCCACAGGTCGCCCAGACCGTCCCAGCTGGGGGCCGTCAGGCGGTCCCGCTCCTTGAGCGCGTCACTGTTGAGCACCGGGTCGTCGAACTGGACGTCGGCGGACAGCGGATCGACGTACAGCGACCTGCCGTCCAGGGAGACGCCCGCGCCCATGCCCTCGTCGCGACTGACCCCGACCGAACGGAAGGGGACCTCACCCTGGCCGAAGGGCCCACGCACCGGCACCGCGCTCTGCTGCTCCTCCTCCAGCGCGACCACCCGGTGGGCGTCGTCGATGAAGTACTGGCGGGACGCCAACCCGTTGAGCAGCCCGGGTGAGTACACCTCGGCGTCCTCGTCGCTCTGCTCGCAGAGCAGGCGGCCCTCGCGGTCGGTGAGGCCGACCCGCTGCACCCGGGTCGAGGACTGCTGGTCGACGGTGTGCAGCAGCTGGGCCGCCATCCGGACGCACTGCCGCTCGTCGACGTTGACGCGGCCCTCCTTGGCACCGCCCTGAAGCCGCACCTCCAGGCTGCCGGAGTCGTCCAGGGCCAGGCTCCGGCCGGGGACCAGGCGCACCCCGGAGGGGAAAGCGGTGCTCACCACCGGGCTCAGCCAGTCCGTCGGGCCGGCGAGCAGCGAGCTGACCGTCTCGGTCACCGGGTCGATGCGCCTGCGGAGGTAGACCGGGTCGGCCACCAGGACATTCCGGCCGGAGGGCACCGCCGCCGCCTCGGGCCCGAGATTGGCGAAGTAGTAGGTGTTGACCGACCGGTAGATGCGCTGGAAGTCGGCCTCCCCGACCACGAGCCCGTCCGGCAGCCGGTCGATCCGCCACTCGGTCTTGGCCCGGGTCAGGTGGAAGACCTCGCGGTAGGTGCCCTTCTGCGGGGTGTAGGCGTTCTTGACGTCGACCTCGGCCACCCGCCGGCCGGTCACCTCGATGCTGAGGCCGCTGCCGTCCCGGTCGGCCCGGATGCCGTCCGAGGGCAGGTCGGGACCGCCGGCCACGACCGTGGTGCTGGCGAACGGGTCCCAGCGGCGGGACTCCGCCGCGGTGAGGTACTTGCGGGCGGTGTCGAAGTTGGCCTCGTCGCTGGTGGTCGCTTCGAGAAAACCACGGACGATCTGCGCGGGCTGCTGCCCCTTCTGCGGGCTGACACCGAAGACCCGGACCTGGGAGTCGCCCTCCGCGCGACGCGGTGACTCGATGCGCTTGACCTCGCCGTCCGACGGGATGGAAGCGCAACCGGACAGCAGCAGCACGCACGCCGCGAGCACGGCGACGGCACGGCGGCGGTCAGTCCTCATCGTGTTTCTTCTCCTCGGCGGGACGCTGCCCGGTGTGGTCGGAGCCGGCGGGCACCGACGCCTGCCGTGCGGAGGTCTCGGCCTTCCGGGCCTCCTGCCGGCGTCGCGAGTCGTGGGGCTCCAGCGGAATGGGCGAACCGCGCAGCACCTCCCCGCCGGTGCTGGGCAGGGTCAGACGGAACTGCGAGCCGCCGCCCGGTTCGCCCCACGCCTGGAGCCAGCCGCCGTGCAGCCGGGCGTCCTCGACGGCGATGGAGAGCCCCAGGCCGGTACCGCCCGTGGTGCGGGCACGCGCCGGGTCGGCCCGCCAGAAGCGGTCGAAGACGCGCTGCGCCTCACCCGGCTTCAGGCCGACGCCGTAGTCCCGCACGGCGATGGCGACGGCGCCGGGACCGACGGCGAGACGGACGACGACGTCCCGCCCCTCACCGTGCTCGATGGCGTTGACCACCAGGTTGCGCATGACCCGTTCGATGCGGCGGGCGTCCGCCTCGGCCATCACCGGCCGCTCGGCGCCGCGGACCACGACGCGGGTGCCCTTGGCGTCGGCGAGCGGCTCCGCGGCCTCCACCACGCGGTGCACGACCTCCCGCAGGTCGATGGGCGCCGCTTCCAGCGCCGCCGCTCCCGCGTCGAACCGGCTGATCTCCAGCAGTTCCGCCAGCAGCGACTCGAAACGGTCGAGCTGGCCCAGCAGGAGTTCGGCGGACCGGGCGGTCACCGGGTCGAACTCGTCACGGGCCTCGTAGATGACGTCGGCCGCCATCCGGACCGTGGTCAGCGGGGTGCGCAGTTCGTGCGAGACGTCGGAGACGAACCGGCGCTGCATCCTGGACAGCTCTTCCAGTTGGCTGATTTTCGTCTGCAGGTTCTGCGCCATCTTGTTGAACGCCTCACCGAGCCGGGCGATGTCGTCCTCACCGGTGACCTTCATACGCTGCTGGAGACGGCCGGCCGCGAGCCGCTCGGAGATGCCGGCGGCCATCCGCACGGGGGTGACCACCTGGCGGACGACCAGCCAGGCGATGGCTCCCAGCAGCACCACCACGAACAGGCCCGCCGTGGCGAGCGTGCCCTTGACCAGCGACAGCGACTTCTCCTCCTGGCTGAAGGGGAAGAGGTAGTACAGCTGGTACGGGTTGCCGTTGGCGTCGTTGAGCCGCTTACCGATGATCAGTGCCGGTTCGCTGCCGCCACCGGTCCGCACGATGCGCCCGTACTGCTGGTGGGTGACCGCCTGCTGGTCCAGTGTCTGCCGCAGCTCCGGGGTGACGCTCTCCTCCGGGCGGACGTCCCCCGAGGCGCGGGGGCCGCGTGTGTTGGTGGTCTCGTCGCCGACGAAGGGCGTCACGTCGTCGTCGGAGCTGAGCGCCACCACCGAGTAGACGCCCTGGCCGCCGCTCGCCAGCTGCTGGACCAGCTGCGTCAGCCAGGCGCCGGAGTCCAGCACGCTGCGGCTGGGTCCGGCCTCGCTTTCGGCCTCGCCGCTGGCCGCGCTGTCGGCCAGCTCGGTCGCCACCGTGAATCCGCCTGCCGCCTGGCTCTGGGCGGCCTGCTGCTTGGCGTCGAGCAGGCCGTTGCGGACCTGCCCGATCACCACGAGCCCCAGCAGCAGCACCACGGCGAGCGACATCAGCAGGGTGGCGGCGACCACGCGCAGCTGGATGTTGCGCCGCCACAGGCGCAGGGCGGGGAGCAGCGGACGCCGTACCCAGCGCACGAACATCCGCACGACCGGGTGGGCGCGGCTGCCCGTCGCGCCCTCCGAGAGCAGCCCGTCGGAGAGCAGGTACCCGCTGTGGCGTACCTGCCTGATGACCGACAGCGCGGACTTCTGGTGGTTGCCCCGTTCCGCCTCCTTGTCCGTTCTCCTGGGCGGTACGGAACCGTGCTGTGACATGTCAGCCTGGTCCGGCCTTGTACCCGACGCCGCGCACGGTCACGACGATCTCCGGCCGCTCCGGGTCCTTCTCGACCTTGGAGCGGAGCCGCTGCACGTGCACGTTGACCAGGCGGGTGTCAGCCGCGTGGCGGTAGCCCCAGACCTGCTCCAGCAGGACCTCCCGGGTGAAGACCTGCCAGGGTTTGCGCGCCAGCGCGACCAGCAGGTCGAACTCCAGTGGTGTCAGCGCTATCGACTGACCTTCCCGTTTGACGGAGTGACCCGCCACGTCGATGAGCAGGTCACCGATGGTCAGCTGCTCCGGCGCCGGCTCCTCCGAGCGGCGCAGCCGTGCCCTGATCCGCGCTACCAGCTCCTTCGGTTTGAACGGTTTCACCATGTAGTCGTCGGCGCCGGACTCCAGCCCGACGACCACGTCGACCGTGTCGCTCTTCGCGGTCAGCATCACCACGGGAACCCCGGACTCGGCCCGGATCAGCCGGCACACCTCGATGCCGTCCCGTCCGGGCAGCATCAGGTCCAGCAGAACGAGGTCGGGTTTGGTCTCCCGGAAGGCGGCGAGCGCCTTGTCCCCGTCCGAGACGAACGACGGTTCAAAGCCTTCGCCGCGCAGCACGATGCCGAGCATCTCTGCCAGTGCGGTGTCGTCGTCGACGACAAGGACGCGTCCTTTCATGCGTTCATCATCCCATTACCCGTTCGTGATGTTCTTGCTGGTGAAGTGGAACACAGCTCGGCAAGGCCCGCGCGGGTCACCGGCGACACCACACCGGCCTCGGTGACCAGAGCGGTGACGAGCTCCGGAGGAGTCACGTCGAAGGCCGGGTTGTAGGCCTGAGCACCCAACGGCGCGACGGACATCCCGGGCGCCACCTCCGTGACTTCGTGTCCTGATCGTTGTTCCACCTCGATCGCGGACCCCTCCTCCGTCGCCAGGTCCACCGTGGTTCGCGGTGCCACCACGATGAACGGCACGTGGTGGTAGCGGGCGAGCACGGCCAGCGGGTAGCTGCCGACCTTGTTCGCCACCGATCCGTCAGCGGTGATGCGGTCGGCGCCTATCAGTACCGCGTCCACCTCCCCGGCCGCGAAGAGCGACCCCGCCGCCGAGTCCGTGAGCAGCGTGTACGCCATCCCCGCTCGCGCGGCCTCGTAGGCGGTGAGCCGGGCACCCTGGAGCAGGGGCCGGGTCTCGTCGACCCAGAGACGCCGCAGCTCACCGGCCCGGTGCACCTCACGCACCACGGCGAAGGCGGTGCCCTCACCGCCGGAGACCAGCCGCCCGGTGTTGCAGTGCGTGAGAATGCGGTAACCGCCTCCGGACAGCAGCTCACGCAGCAGCTCCGCCCCCGCCGCCGCCATACGCGAGCTGGCGTCGGCGTCCTCCCGGTGCAGGGCCTGCGCCTCCGCCAGGGCCGCCGCGGCGCCTCCCGCGACGTCGCCGCTCCCGCCGAGCCCACTGCGGTAGGCGTCAGCAGCCCGCCGCACACCGTGGGCGAGATTGACAGCCGTGGGCCGCGCGCCGGTCAGTTGTCCGGCGGCCTCCTCCACGTCGAAGCCGCGTGCCGCAGCCAGCGCGACCCCGTACGCGCCGGCGATCCCCAGCAGTGGAGCGCCCCGGACGGTGAGGGAACGAATCGCCCCCACCAGCGCGGGTACGTCTGTGCAGATGAACTCGATCTCCTCGTGTGGAAGCCGCGTCTGGTCGAGCAGCACCACCACGGGCCCCTCTGGCAGCTCCTCCCATCGCAGAACCGGTACAACCCTCGCCTCGTGATCAGCCATTGCCACAGTCTGCCCGTTCGGCCACTGCTCGGGCAGGGGCCGGTACATCCGAACGCGCAGCGTGGCACGATGGCAGCCAACCAGTGCTCCCCAGACCGAGGTGAACCGCAGTGAACGAGTCTCCGGGCTGGGCCTCGCCCGGGTCTTCCCCCTCCGAGCCCTCTGGCGACCAGGACCGCGAGAACACCACTTCCGGTGGCGCGGTTCCGCCTCCTCCGCAACAGCAGCAGCCCACCGGCTGGTCGGCGCAGCAGCCGCCCACCGGCGGACCGAGCGGTTGGGGCGCGGCTCCCCCGCCGCCAGGCGCACCGGGAGGCTGGCAGCAGCACTGGCAGCAGGCTCCGGCCGCCAAGCCGGGAGTCATCCCGCTGCGCCCGCTCGGCGTCGGCGAGATCCTCGACGGCGCGGTGTCGACGATGCGCGCCCACTGGCGACCCGTGCTGGGCATCTCGCTCGGGGTGGCAGTGCTGATCCAGCTCGTCTCCACCCTGGTCACCGGACTCTGGTTCCGGGACCTCGGCAGCCTCAACAACCTGCAGAACAATCCCGAACCCTCGCTCTCCGAGGTGATGGACGCCTTCAACGGCACCCTGGCCAGCCAGAGCATCCCGATGCTGACCACGATGATCGGCACGGTCATCGCCACAGCGATGCTGACCATCGTGGTCAGTCGCGCCGTGCTGGGCAGGTCGGTGTCCATCGGTGAGGCCTGGCAGGACTCCCGGCCGCTGCTGCTCAAACTGCTGGGGCTCTCCCTGCTCGTCCTGCTCATCGTCACCGCCGCGATGGTGGCGGGGTTCCTGCCCGGCATCCTGGTCGGCTTCGCCTCCCCGGCGGCGGGTGTGATGTTGATGCTGCTGGGCGGCCTCGCCGGTGTGGTCGTCGCCGTCTGGCTGTGGGTGCGCTACTGCCTTGCCGCACCGGCCCTGATGCTGGAGCGGCAGGGAGTGGTCACCGCGCTGCGACGCTCCGCCAAGCTGGTTCGCGGTTCCTGGTGGCGCATCTTCGGCATCCAGATGCTCACCCTGCTGCTCGTGATGGTCATCAGTTTCATCGTGTCGATCCCTACCGTCGTGGTCGCCACCGTGGTGGGCGGCGACAGCACGGGCAGCCTGCTGACGGGAGCACCGACCGCCCTGACCTGGCCGTACCTCATCGTGAGCGGGATCGGCGCGGTCATCACGTCGGCAGTCACGCTGCCGTTCAGCGCCGGCGTGGCGGCACTGCTGTACATGGACCGACGCATCCGGCGGGAAGCACTCGACATCGACCTGGCGCGAGCCGCCGGCCTGCCGGACGACAGCGGCGACCAGCCGGGCCGTCCGGCCCCCGGACACTGATGCGATGACCGCGGCGACAAGCAGCGCGGCGGTGCGGCTGCTCTCCTCCGAGGACGAGGTGCCGGTCACCGTCGGCAGGGAAGCAGCCCGTGAGGCAGCCCGACGCGAGCTCTCCGAACCGAAGTACCACCAGAACGATCCCGGTCTGCTGGAACGCGCCCTGGACTGGGTGTGGGACACGATCGAAACGCTGCTCTCCTCGGCTGCCGGGGTGACTCCCGGCGGCTGGGTGGGCCTGACCGTCGTCGTGCTGCTCCTGGTGGCGCTGCTGGTCGCGCTGCGGCTCCACCTCGGGTCGGTGCGCGCTGCCACCTCCGCGACCAGCCGCGGGGTGTTCGGTGACCGGCCGCGCACCGCGGCCGAGTACCGGGCCGCGGCGGAAGGCCACGCCGAGAAGGGCAGTTGGGGAGAGGCCGTGCAGGAGCGGATGCGGGCCGTCGTCCGCTCGCTGGAGGAACGCGCCCTGCTCGACCCCCGCCCCGGCCGGACCGCCGACGAGGCAGCCGCGGAGGCCGGGCGGGTACTGCCCGACCAGAAGGACCAACTGCGTTCTGCCGCGCTGGCCTTCGACGAGGTCACATACGCCGGACGCCCCGCGAACGCCCAGGCGTACACCGCCCTGCGGGAGTTGGACACGGCCGTGCAGAAGACCCGACCGGACACCACCGGGTCCCTGCCGGCAGGAGACCGCGCATGACGGCCCCCGCCGCACCGGCCACGGCGCAGGCAGCGCAGCAAGGTTCGCTGTCCCCCGACGCCCGTCAGCTGTGGACCCGTTCGCGCGGTGTGCTGGCGGCTCTGCTGGTACTGCTGATCGCCGGCGTGGTGCTCGCCGTACTGCGCTCCGGCGAGCAGTACGGCCTGCTCGACCCCCGATCCCCCGACCGCTACGGAAGTCTCGCCACCGCGGAACTGCTCCGACAGCGCGGCGTCGACACCAGCGTCGTGACCACCTCCGCGGAGGCGGCCTCCGCCGTCGGCCCCGACACCACGCTGCTCGTCGCGGCCCCCGACCTGCTCACCGACCGGCAGCTCCGCGCCCTGCGCGCGGCCACGTCCGGCAACGAGGGGCGGACCGTGCTGCTCGCTCCTGGCCCGGCCGCCACGGAACAGCTGGCGCCCCGGGCGCGGGTGGTGAACCGGGTGGAGGTCACCACCCGCTCCGCCGACTGCGACGCGCCCTTCGCCACCCGTGCCGGCGACGCCGAGCTCGGCGGCTTCACCTACACCACCTCCGCTGACGCGGTCGACTCCTGTTACCCGGCCGACGACCTGCCCACCCTGCTGCGGTTGCCGGACTCCACCGGCAGGGGTGACACCGTCATCCTCGGCGCCGCCGACCTGCTCCACAACCACCGCCTCGACCAACGCGGCAACGCCTCGCTCGCCCTTCAACTGCTCGGCTCCCGACCGCATCTCGTCTGGTACCTCCCCTCTCTGGCTGATCAGTCCCCGCAGGAGTCCGACCAGAGCGTGGCCGAACTCGTCCCCCCGGGCTGGCGCTGGGCCGCCCTGCAACTGGCTGTCGCCGCCGTGCTCGCCGCGCTGTGGCGGGCCCGACGACTGGGCCCTCTCGTGCCGGAGCGTCTGCCCGTCACCGTGTACGCCTCCGAAGCGACCGAAGGACGCGCCCGGCTTTACCGGCAGGCGAACGCCCGGGATCGCGCCGCCCAGGCCCTGCGCAGCGACGCCCGCGCCCGGTTGGCGTCCCTGGTCGGTGTGCCTGCCGCCCGCGTCGACAGCGCCGACACGCTCACCGCTGCGGTGGCCGCGCACACCGGGGACGACAACTCCACCGTGCGGGCGTTGCTGTTCGGGCCACCGCCCCCGGATGACGACGCCTTGATCCGCCTGGCTGACGAGCTCGACGGCCTCCGCTCCCGCATCGCCCCCTCTTCGTTCCCGTCCCCGTCCCCGAAAGACAAGGACCGCCCCTCGTGAGCGCCCCCTCCGCCGACAGTTCCCGTGCCGCCCTCGAGTCGCTGCGGAGCGAGATCTCCAAGGCCGTGGTCGGTCAGGACTCCGCCGTGACCGGCCTGGTGGTCGCCCTGCTGTGCCGGGGCCACGTGCTTCTGGAGGGCGTGCCCGGCGTGGCGAAGACCCTGCTCGTGCGCACGCTCGCCGCCGCGTTGGATCTCGACACCAAGCGCGTCCAGTTCACGCCCGACCTGATGCCCAGCGACGTCACCGGTTCACTCGTCTACGACAGCCGCAGCGCGGAGTTCTCCTTCCAGCCCGGGCCGGTGTTCACGAACCTCCTGCTGGCCGACGAGATCAACCGGACGCCTCCCAAGACGCAGGCGTCCCTGCTCGAGGCCATGGAAGAGAAGCAGGTGACGGTGGACGGCACCGCCCGGATGCTTCCCGAACCCTTTCTGGTCGCCGCGACCCAGAACCCCATCGAGTACGAGGGCACCTATCCCCTGCCCGAAGCGCAGCTGGACCGCTTCCTGTTGAAGCTGAACATCCCCCTGCCCTCCCGCACCGACGAGGTCGACGTGCTCACCCGGCACGCGGCGGGCTTCAACCCCGGCGACCTGGAATCGGCGGGCGTACGCCGTGTGGCCGGCCCCGCCGACCTCCAGGCAGCTCGGGCAGCCGTCGCGAAGACTGCCGTCTCCGATGGGATCACCGGCTACATCGTGGATATCTGCCGAGCCACTCGTGATTCCCCCTCACTCACTCTTGGTGCCTCCCCCCGCGGGGCCACCGCACTTCTCTCCACTGCCCGCGCCTGGGCCTGGCTGACCGGCCGCGACTACGTCATCCCCGACGACGTCAAAGCCCTCGCCTTGCCCACCCTGCGACACCGGGTGCGGCTTCGGCCCGAAGCAGAGATGGAAGGCGTGACGGCCGACAGCGTCATCGACTCGATCCTCGCCCACGTTCCCGTCCCCCGCTGAGACGGCCCGGACCATGGCACTCACCGGGCGAACCGCCCTCATCGCCGCTCTCGGCACGCTGCTGGTCGGTTTTGTGCTGCCCAGTTGGTCCGGCCTGCTGGCAGTGCAACTCCCCCTTCTGCTCGCAATTCTGTACGACCTCTGGCGAGCCGCGCCAGTGCGAACACTCCAGTTCACCCGTTCCGGTGATACATCAGTTCGACTCGGCGAAACGGCCGATGTCCATCTCACCGTGCGGAACTCGGCGGGACGGGTACTGCGCGCCGATCTGAGGGATGCGTGGCCGCCCAGCAGCTGGCAGCCGGGGGAAGACGCCTCGGCGTCGCGCCACCGGCTCACGGTGCCGTCCGGCGAACTCCGCCGGCTCACCACCCGGCTGCGACCGACCCGCCGCGGTGACCGCACAGCCCAACGCGTCACCGTTCGATCCCACGGGCCGCTGGGCCTGGCGGCGCGGCAGGGCAGCCACGCCGTGCCGTGGACCGTCCGGGTGCTGCCACCGTTCACCAGCCGCAAGCACCTGCCTTCCCGACTGGCGCGGCTGCGAGAACTCGACGGCCGCACCAGCGTGCTGACGCGCGGCGAGGGCACCGAGTTCGACGGCCTCCGCGACTACGTGCCGGGCGACGACTCCCGTTCCATCGACTGGCGGGCGACCGCGCGCCGCTCCGAACTGGCCGTCCGCACCTGGCGGCCGGAACGCGACCGCCACATCCTGGTAGTCCTGGACACCGGCCGTACCGCCGCGGGGCGCGTCGGTGACGTGCCCCGCCTGGACGCCGCGATGGACGCGGCACTCCTGCTCGCCACACTCGCCACCCGGGCCGGTGACCGCCTGGACCTGCTCGCCTACGACCGCCGGGTGCGGGCCTCCGTGCAGCGGCGTACCGCCGGCGACGTACTGCCCGCCCTGGTCAACGCCATGGCCCCGCTGGAGGCGGAGCTCGTGGAGCTCGACGCCGGCGGCATGGCCTCCGCCGTGCTGCAGAGGGCGCCTCAGCGATCCCTCGTGGTGCTGCTCACCGCCCTGGACGCGTCGCCCGTCGAGGAGGGCCTGCTGCCGGTCCTGCCGCTGCTGAGCCGTCACTATTCGCTGCTGGTCGCCTCGGTGGCCGACCCGCGCATCGCGGAGATGGAAGCGGCCCGGGGCACGGTGGACGCGGTGTACGAGGCTGCGGCAGCGGCCCGGACCCGATCAGAGCGCCGCCACACCGCCGACCGGCTCCGCCGGCACGGAGTGACCGTCGTCGACGCCGCTCCGGACCAGCTGGCTCCCGCCCTGGCGGACACGTACCTGGCCCTGAAGGCCACCGGGCGGCTCTGACACCACGGCCCGCGGCCCGTCTTGGCGCTCTTCGCGTCGTGCCGGCTCTTCCAGTCGGCTGCACACCACCGCTGGAAGAACGGGCCCGGGTTACACGACGAGCCGCGCCGCCACGGGGTCCCGACTCCGGTACCAGGCGCCGACGGGGCCGAGGTACACACGACGCCACAGGGCCCACGGGGAACACGCGAAACGGTTCGGCACCGCCCGCCGGCCGGCGACCGCAATCCCCGCCGGACCGCATACCCGGAATGTTCTCGACGCACATCCACGGACTTCTTGCCCGAACACGCACATGTGCCCGAACGCAGGAAAGCCCCGCTGGTTTCCCAGCGGGGCTTCCCCACAATAATTGTTCGGCGGCGTCCTACTCTCCCACACGCTCCCGCATGCAGTACCATCGGCGCTTAAAGGCTTAGCTTCCGGGTTCGAAATGTAACCGGGCGTTTCCCTCTCGCTATGACCACCGAAACCCCATGAAACACCAGACCCCCTCCGCACCCCATGGCCACACGGGTACGAAAAAGGACGCTGGTTGTGGTTTCAGAACCAACACAGTGGACGCGAGCACCTACGGACAAGCCCTCGGCCTATTAGT
>NZ_BAAHCA010000067.1:0-11876 GCF_054776295.1 Streptomyces sparsus | reverse complement strand
CGCCGCGGTCCGACGGAACGACACCGGCCTCCCGCCCCGCCGGGTCGCGCAACGACTGCCCGTGCACCAGCTCCTGGTAGAGCGCGGAACGCGCCAGCAACTCCTCGTGCGTGCCCCGGTCGACGATGTGTCCCTCGTCCACGACCACGATCAGGTCGGCGTCCTGCACCGTGGAGATGCGGTGCGCCACCACGATCACCGCGCGCTCGGCGACGAGGGTGCGCATCAGCGCCCGCAGCCGTTCCTCGTTCTCGCTGTCGAGCTGCGAGGTCGGTTCGTCGAAGATGACCACACGGGTGTCCCGCAGCAGGACGCGGGCGGCCGCCAGCCGCTGCCGCTGGCCACCCGACAGGTCCTCGGCCCGGCCCAGCTCGGTGTCGAGGCCGTCCGGCAGCGCTTCGACGGCATCACGCAACCCCAGCATCTCCAGCGCCCGCCACAGCTCCGCGTCCGGCAGGTGCTGGTCCTGACCGAGCTGGAGGTTCTGCCGCACCGTGCCCTCCACCAGGGTGAAGCTCTGGTCGACGTAGCTGATCTCACCGCGCAGCTGGTGCAGGGGCCACTGCTCGACCGGCTGCCCGCAGACGGAGATACGGCCCGAGTCCGGCAGGAGGAAGCGCTCGGTGAGCGCGAGCAGTGTCGTCTTCCCCGCGCCCGACGGCCCGACGACGGCGGTGAGTCCCCGTGCGGGGGCCGCGAAGCTGGCCTCGTGGATGATGGTGCGCCCGCCGTCCGTGTAGGTGACGTCCTCGAACTCGACCGCGGGCGCGGTCGGCGACGGCTCGACGGGGGAGGTCGCCCCGGAGCTCTCCGAGGCGACGGTGAGCACGCTGTTGAGCCGTCCGCGCGCGGCCAGACCGCTCTGCATCCGGGCCACACCGGAGACCAGCATGGTCAGCGGCGAGACGAGTTGCAGCAGGTAGACGATGAAGGCGGCGAACTCACCGATGCCCAGGTCACCGGAGGCCAGTCGGGCTCCGCTGGTGACCATCACCGCGATGATCGACAGCTGCTGCCCGAACTGCATGGTGGGGCCGACCAGGGCGGTCACCCGCGCGACCGACACCGCCGCCCTGCGCGCGTCCTCGACGCTGTGGCCGAGCGAGGACGCCACCTGGCGTTCGGCGAGGAACGCCTTGACCGTGGGCAGGGAGAGGACGGCGGCCGTCACCTGCTGGGACATGGCCCCGATGGCGTTCTGCTGGCGCTCCACGCCGGTGCGGATCGAGCGTATGCACAGGGCGATACCGGCGCCCGCGACCGAGAAGGTGACGAGCACGACGAGCAGCAGGACCCAGTCCAGCACCCCCATCGCGATCAGGGTGCCGACGGTCAGGAACAGCGAGGACGGTATCTGCGCCACTCCGACGTCCACCACTGCCCGCAGTTGCGTGCTGTCGGAGTTGGCGCGCGCGACCAGGTTGCCGGCCCCTTCGCGCCGGACCCACCGCAGCGGCAGGGTCAGGATGTGCGAGACGATGCGGAAGCGCGCCTCGGAGACCAGCCCCTCACCGGCACGGGCGAGCAGATAGCTGGAGAGCGCCGTCGACAGTCCGGCGCCCACCGCGAGGCCCGCCATCGTGAGCAGCGGCCGGACGGGACGTTCGTCCTCGGCCAGAGCCACCACCAGATCGCGGACCTGGAGGGGAAGGACGAGGGTGGCGGCAGCGGACAGGATACTCAGCACCACCGCGGCGGCCACGGTGGCCTTCCGGCCCTCCAGGAGCTGGGTGAAGACACGCAGTTCGTCGGTGCCGTCCGGACGTGTTTCTCTGGCCATACTGCTGGACCTCCTGCGGGGTGCGGTCGGGTCGGGGCACCGTCGTTCGCGCGTCCGGCGGTTCAGGCCTGCCGGGGGGCCGTGCGCCAAGGCCAGTCGCCCGAGTCGAGGTTGCGGGCGGGGTCGGCGGGGTCCACGTTCGCCGCGACGCACGCCGCCGCCAGCTCGGCGGCCGTCGGACGCTCACGCCGCTGTTCGGCGGCGGCCACGAAGGCCCGCGCGATCACGTGCGCCCGGTGTTCCCCGAAGCTCAGTCCGCGCATGCCCGTACGGTCGTCCTTCGGCTCCCACGCGGCCGTCACCCCGGGCGCGATCTCATGGGCGAACGCGGGCGCGGGCCCCTCCGGCAGCCCGGTGGCCACGGCCTCCTCGGTCACCGTGCCGACGGCGTCCCAGGACCTGGAACTCAGGTAGACGACCATGCCGTCGTTGCGCGGCAGGCTCGCCGGGTTGGAGATGATCTTCGCTCGGTAGGTGGCGGAGCGGCTCTCCAGCGCGCTCAGAACGGCATGCCACAGCTCCGGGGCCGCGTCGGCGTCGGCGACCCGCAGGTAGAGCCGCAGCAGATCGCCGCCGCCGGTGCGACCCGTGCCGCTGTCCACGAGGAAGAAGCCCGGCGAGACGAGCGGGCGGGCCGACGGAAGGTTCATGAGCACCACCGGGCCATCGGCGCCGCCCGCCGTGCGCCCGGTATCCCGCAGCGTCACCGAGTCCGGGACGCCCACCCGCAGACCGTCGATCTCCACGACCCGCCTGCCGGTGGCCGAGCGCCCGTCGGTGAGGACCCCCGCGACGACCGTCTCCGGATGCGGCGTCGCCTTCGCCAGCCGCGCCTCGTAGTCGGGCGCGCGCAGGGTCCTGGGCGACTCGCGGTCCTTGACCCCGCGGCCGGTGTGCAGCACCTCGTACAGCGTGCGGGCGAGCGCGAAGCTCATCGCCGCCGGGGACTCGGCGGTCACCTCGTCGTCCCGCACCCGGGCCGTGCGGCCGTCCGGCGCGATGCGTACGTCCTCCAGCGCCAGGCGGAGACCGGCCGCCAGCACCGGCGCGGGCGCCTCGGTCGCGGCGGGCCGCTCCGCCACCCGCTCCCCGTACGGGACGGGCTCTTCAGTGCGCGTACTCATGCGGCCTCCTCCAGTCCGACCGTGCGGACGAAGCTCCGCGGGTCCAGCAACGCGGTCCTGCCGATGCCCGCCGCCGCCCGGACGATGGCCGACAGCCGGCCGCTCTCCCTGGTCGAGGCGATCAGCCGGTCGATCAGGTGCCAACCCGCGTAGGACGTGGCACGCACCACGAGTCCGTCGTCGTCGGGGCCGCCGCCCTCGCGGTAACCGCGGTGGAACGCGGAGATCAGCGGCAGCACCCGGGCCAGTTCCTCGCTGCCGCGCGCCACGACCTCCTCATGGGTGAGCACGGCCGAGAACGCGTCGTCCGTCTCCTGCGCGGGTATCCGCAGCACCGCGCGGTGCAGCCATTCGCCGACGTACGCCCCGACGTCGCGTGCCGGGTCCCCGAGGCGGAACTCCTCCCAGTCGTTCACGTGGAGCGCGGTGTCGGTGAGCAGGAACTGATCCAGCCTCAGGTCGCCGTGGACGGGGACGCGGGCGACCCGGGCCTCGGCCGCTCGCAGCCGCTCCAGTTCCTCCAGCAGTGCGGCGTCACGTTGCAGCAGCCCCCACGCCTGGACGAAGGCCCCGGTGGCGTGGACGTACATCTCCAGCGGCAGCGACCGCAGGTCGTCGACCGGCGGGAACGGGTGCGGGTCCGGCTCGGGGAAGTCCTCGGGCCGGAACGGGAGTCGGTGCAGCGTGGCCAGTGTCCGGCCCACCTGCGCCGACATGGCCTCGGTGAACTCCTTCTCCGCGGCGAGTTCGCTGCCGGACCTGATGTCGTCCAGCATCCGGAACACCAGCAGCCGGTGTTCCTCGTCCCCGCCGAGGAATTCCGGACGGGGAAAGGGGCGGGCCCCCCTGTTGGCGAGACGCTCGAACGCCACGATCCTGCGGTACCGCTTCAGGGATTCCTCAGGGCTCCCTTTCAGTCGTTTCACGAACACCGAATGTCCGGCGTCCGTGACACCGGACCAGTTCTCGTTCCGGCCGGGATAGGAATAGACCTCCGAAGCACTCAGGGAACCCAACCGGAGCTGCACCAGGAGCTGTTCGACCGATGCGTCCAGGGGACCGTCGACAGCCGACGCGGAAGGCCGGCCCTGCGGGTGTGTGATCGTTTCGCCTGCCACAGACGTTTTCTATCGCGGGGCGGGGCCGACGGACAACGAATTGACCGGCATCGGCCACCGACGACGAGGGTGCGCCGCCTGCCGTGCGGCACGACCGCTGACGATGCGACCGCACACCGGGCCCGGATGCGAGGCGGCGGCCGTCGACGGTTTCCCCGTCGCCGACCGCCGCTGCATGCGCTGTACCGTTCCTGCGGTTTCTCCGCTGCGCCGCTCAGATGATACTTCGACGCACGGCCCAGACCACGGCCTCTATCGGGGTCTGCACGTCGACTCGGTCGCATATCGACCGGACTTTGCGCCGCAGGGTGCGGTCGCTCATCTCCATGCGGCGGGCCACCTGTGTCATGGTGCAGCCCTGGGACACGAGTTGGAGAATTCGCAAGTGATCGTTTCCTAGTCTGAGGTGTCGGTCTCTTAAGGAAGTACGACGATTCACCTATCAACCTCGTGGTAGTCCGACGGTGGGGGGTCGGGTTCCGATGCTCTGGAACACTCGAGGAAGGAGAAGGCTCACACCTGCCGAAAAATCATGAGGAGCAGTTGCCTTGACGGTCAGGTGAGGACCGGAGAGGCCATGACGTTCTGGCCCAGCGTGCGCAGCAGCATGAGCTTCCCCCTCGTCTGGGACCTGGCGAAGCGGCGGCAGTCCGCGACACCGAGCGTGTCTTCAGTATATGAACCATCGGATCCGCTTGATCAAGACCCCACTCATGTGTCCGGCGTCACATCGACTTTCCCTGTGCGGAATATGAGATTCCGAATATGGCGGCAATCTTTCCGGCCCGGATTTCAGCGCCGCGCTTCTTGCTATTCACCGGAACAAGAAGTGCGTTTCGGAGAGCACTGCCGCGGGAAAAAGGGGCGGCTCCCGTGGCACAGACCGGGCGCCCCCCTCCCGGACTCGGGGCCCCACTCCCCCGCACCAGCCGTGAACCGCCGCAGAGACCCCGCAACGCCGTCCGGTCACGGCGTGCGTTCTGTGCCCCAGCCTTCGAGCGACACGTCCGCGCGGCAGCCGAGTCGGGCGGGGGTCGCACCCGTCCGCCGGGAGCCGCGCCGTGACCGGGGCGGCGGTGGCCTTGCTGACACACTGGCTGCCATGCAGAAGTCATCTCTCGACGCACGCGTACAGGAACAGTTGCAGCGGGCGGCCGGCTCCTCGGCGGGCCGCAGCGCCGACACCGTCTACGGCGGTCAGGGGAACGTGCTGCGCCAGACGCTGGTGGCACTCACGGCGGGCTCGTCGCTGAGCGAGCACGAGAACCCCGGCGAGGCCACGCTGATCGTGCTGCACGGTCGGGTGCGGTTGCGCAGCGGCGACGAGTCGTGGGACGGCGCCACCGGCGACCACCTGGTCGTTCCGCAGGCCCGGCACAGTCTGGAGGCCCTGGAGGACGCCGCCGTCCTGCTCACCGTCGCCAAACTGCCGTGACCCCCGGCGCCCGCCCCCGCCCTTCGGCGGTGCCGGATCCGCCGTTCCTGGTGACGGTGGGGCACGGCACCGCGGGGCGTGAGCAGCTGACGGACCTGTTGCGGGACGGCGGCGTGGCGGCCGTGGTGGACGTGCGGACGGCTCCGGGGAGCCGGCGGAACCCCGACGTCGGCCGGGAGGCGCTGCGGGCCTGGATGCCGGAGGCCGGCTTCGACTACCGGTGGGAGAAGCGGCTGGGCGGATTCCGCCAGGTGGCACCGGACTCTCCGGACGTCTTCTGGGAGAACGCCTCCTTCCGCGGGTACGCCGGCCACACGCGTCATCCCGACTTCCTGGCGGCGACGGCGGAGCTGCTGCGGCAGGTGACGGAGGCCCGTACGGCCGTGATGTGCAGCGAGTCCGTGTGGTGGCGCTGCCACCGGCGGATCATCGCCGACTTCGCCGTCCTGGCGCGCGACGTGCCCGTCCGGCACCTGATGCACGACGGACGACTCACCGAGCACCCGCCCACGCCCGGGGCCCGGCTGCGAGAGGACGGCCTGCTGGTCTACGACCGGGTGTGACGTCGACAGGTGTTCCCGGGTTTCCGTGGCCGCGGGGTCCCGATACCACGTCCGCCAGGCCGCCCGGTGCAGGTGGGAAGTGGGGGGTGGGTGTCACTCTCCGGTAGCGTCGGATCATGAGTCATCCCCATCCCACACTCGGACCGCCGCCTCGCCTGCCCGACGGAGGGCTGCGTGTCATTCCGCTGGGCGGCCTGGGCGAGATCGGTCGCAACATGACCGTCTTCGAACACGCCGGCAAACTTCTGATCGTCGACTGCGGCGTGCTGTTCCCCGAGGAGCACCAGCCGGGGGTGGACGTCATCCTCCCCGACTTCACCGCGATCCGGGACCGGCTCGACGACGTCGTCGCCGTGGTCCTGACCCACGGGCACGAGGACCACATCGGCGGTGTTCCCTACCTGCTGCGGGAACGGGCCGACATCCCGGTGGTCGGTTCGAAGCTGACCCTGGCGTTCCTGGACGGCAAGCTCAAGGAGCACGGCATCAAGCCGCGCAAGGTCCAGGTCAAGGAAGGCGACCGGCGCGGCTTCGGTCCCTTCGACTGCGAGTTCGTCGCCGTCAACCACTCCATTCCGGACGGTCTGGCCGTCGCGCTGCGCACCTCGGCCGGCCTGGTACTGCACACCGGCGACTTCAAGATGGACCAGTTCCCGCTGGACGAGCGCATCACCGACCTGCGTGCCTTCGCACGGCTCGGCGAGGAGGGCGTCGACCTCTTCCTGACCGACTCCACCAACGCGGAGGTACCCGGCTTCACCACCTCGGAGCGCGAGCTGACGCCGGCCATCGAGCAGGTCTTCCGCACTGCTCCCCGTCGCGTGATCGTGTCCAGCTTCGCCAGCCATGTGCACCGCATCCAGCAGGTGCTGGACGCCGCCCACGAGCACGGCCGCAAGGTCGCCTTCGTCGGCAGGTCCATGGTGCGCAACATGGGCATCGCGCGTGACCTGGGCTATCTGAAGGTGCCGCAGGGGCTGGTGGTGGACACCAAGGCCCTGGACAAGCTCGCCGAGAAGAAGGTCGCCCTGGTCTGCACCGGCTCGCAGGGCGAGCCGATGGCGGCGCTGTCCCGCATGGCCAACCGCGACCACATGATCCGCATCGGCAAGGGCGACACCGTCCTGCTGGCCAGCTCCCTGATCCCGGGCAACGAGAACGCCATCTACCGGGTGATCAACGGGCTGTCCCGATGGGGCGCGAACGTCGTGCACAAGGGCAACGCCAAGGTGCACGTCTCGGGCCACGCCAGCGCGGGTGAACTCGTCTACTGCTACAACATCGTCCGGCCCAGGCACGTCATGCCGGTGCACGGCGAGTGGCGCCACCTCCAGGCCAACGGCGACCTCGCCGTCCGTACCGGTGTGGACCCCGACAAGGTGCTGCTCGCCGAGGACGGCGTGGTGGTCGACCTGGTCGACGGGCGCGCGTCGATCACCGGCAAGGTGCCCGCGGGTTACGTCTACGTCGACGGCATGACCGTCGGAGGCGCCACCGAGGCCTCCCTGAAGGACCGCCGCAACCTCGCCGAGGAGGGCGTCATCACGGTCGTCGCCATCGTCGACACCGACACCGGCGCCCTCGTGGAACCGCCGGACTTCCTGGCGCGCGGCTTCGTCCACGACGAGGACACCTTCGCGGGGGTCATCCCGGTGATCGAGAAGACGCTGGCGAAGGCCGCGGAGGAGGGCGTGGGCGACGCCGTCCAGCTCGAGCAGTTGATCGTCCGCTCGGTCGGCAACTGGGCGTACCGCACGTACCGCCGCCGGCCCATGATCATCCCCGTGATCATCGACGCGTGACGGATCCCGCCTGACCCTCCCCACCGCGGGCGGTGTGCCACCGGTCCACCTCGGACCGATGGCACACCGCCCGCGGCGCTGCGGCGCCGTACACACCCACGGCCGTCCTGGTGACGTCCGGGGCCCGCACGGGGAAGGTTCCATCCCCGGCGGAGACCGAAGTGCCGGGGAAGGGCGCGGTGCCTGCGGACGCACGAGAAACGCCACGGGCCGGAGCCCGTGGCGTTCGTCGTGCGTACTCGCGGTCCCGGCCGCCCGTGCGGCCGGGTCAGCCGGTCGTCAGGAGGCGCCGTTGGTGGTGGGACGGCGACGGGCCTGCGCGGGGCGGCTGCGACGGCCGCGCGAGGAGGAGGCGCTGCGCTTGGGGCGCTCCGCCACCGGCGAGGAGATGATCACCGGCACACCCGAGGGGGTGCGGGCGCCGGTGACGCGGCTCAGCTCGGCTTCACCCGAACGGACCTGGGCGCTGCTGGGCGTGATGCCCGCGGCGGCCATGAGGCGGCTCATGTCGCGGCGCTGGTTGGGCAGCACCAGCGTCACGACGCTGCCGGACTCCCCCGCACGGGCGGTGCGTCCGCCGCGGTGCAGGTAGTCCTTGTGGTCACTGGGCGGGTCCACGTTGACGACCAGGTCGAGATTGTCGACGTGGATGCCGCGCGCCGCGACGTTCGTCGCCACCAGCACGTTGACGTGGCCGTTCTTGAACTGGTCGAGCGTCCGGGTGCGCTGCGGCTGGGACTTGCCGCCGTGCAGCGCCGACGCGCGGACACCGCTGTTGAGCAGGTCGCGGGTGAGCCGGTCCACGGCGTGCTTGGTGTCCAGGAACATGATCACCCGGCCGTCGCGCGCCGCGATGCGCTCGGTGGCGGCGTGCTTGTCGGCGGCCGTGACGTGCAGCAGGTGGTGCTCCATCGTGGTGACCGCGCCGGCCGACGGGTCCACCGAGTGCACCACGGGGTCCGTCAGGTAGCGGCGGACCAGCAGGTCGACGTTGCGGTCCAGGGTGGCCGAGAACAGCATGCGCTGACCCTCGGGACGCACCTGGTCGAGCAGCGCGGTGACCTGCGGCATGAAGCCCATGTCGGCCATCTGGTCGGCCTCGTCGAGCACCGTGATGCCGACCTGGTTCAGCCGGCAGTCACCGCGGTCGATGAGGTCCTTGAGGCGGCCCGGGGTGGCGACGACCACCTCGGCGCCTCCGCGGAGCGCCCCGGCCTGCCGGCCGATGGACATGCCGCCGACGACCGTGGTGAGTCGGAGGTGCAGCGCGCGGGCGTAAGGGGTGAGGGCGTCGGTGACCTGCTGGGCGAGTTCCCGGGTGGGGACCAGCACCAGGCCGAGCGGCTGGCGCGGCTCGGCGCGCTGCCCGGCGACGCGGGCCAGCAGGGCGAGGCCGAAGGCCAGCGTCTTGCCGGAACCGGTGCGGCCGCGGCCCAGGACGTCCCGGCCGGCCAGCGAGTTCGGCAGCGTGGCGGCCTGGATCGGGAACGGCTCGATCATGCCGAGACCGGTCAGCGTCTTCATCAGCGCGACCGGCATGTCGAGGTCGGCGAAGGCCGCGACCGGGTCGAGCGCCGGCGTGGTGGTCACCGGCAGGGCGAACTCACCCTGCGGAGCGGCCGGACGGCGTCCGTAGCCGCCGCCGGAGCGACCGGAGCCGGAACGGCCGGGGGCGCCGGAGCGGCCCTGGGACTGCGAGCCGAAACGGCTGCGGCCGGAGCCGGCGGAGCCGCCCGAGCGGCTGCGGGAGAAACGGTCGTTCGTGCGAGTGGTGCGGTTCATGCAGAACCTTTCCTCGATGCGGCACGTATCGAGGAGCACTCGGCGGCGGGAAGCCGCATGAGGAGTCGCAAGAACGAGCCGAAGAAACGAATAACGAAGTCGGGCCACTTTTCGGGCCCGTGTGCTTCGAAGGGAAACAGCACCGGCCGCGATGAAGGGCGGCCGAGAGTGCCGGGTCGTGCGGACGGGTCGGAGGTCTCCTCCGGCCCGCGACCGCGGGTGCCGGGCGGCGAAGACGCCACCGGCGGACCACCCGCGGGGTCGGCTGCCGGACGCAGCGCAAAAAGCAGCGAGCTGGGGCCCGCACCCAAGGTGCGGGCCCCAGCTGCTGTCAGAACGCGTCAGCGTCAGGCAGGCGTGATGTTCTCGGCCTGCGGGCCCTTCTGGCCCTGCGTGACGTCGAAGTTGACCTTCTGGCCTTCCTGGAGCTCACGGAAGCCCTGGGCGGCGATGTTCGAGTAGTGGGCGAAGACGTCAGCGCCGCCACCGTCCTGCTCGATGAAGCCGAAGCCCTTTTCCGCGTTGAACCACTTCACGGTACCTGTAGCCATAACAAAATCTCCTTCGGGGCAGTGCCCGGAGCCCGCACTGTGCGGACCCCGCGTCGCCGCGATGATTGCCCCATCCGGAAACAAGTACCGGAAATACAAAAGTGCACTCACCGGAATGGATAACCGGTGCGAGCACTTGAAGTCTTTGGGAACCACAACTGCAACTGAGATCGACAGTAGCACGATGGAGCCGGGCAAGCGCGGTGGGCTTCCTCACGTCACCCGCCGGAACAAAAACCCTGTTCGCCCATTGCACTGATTTCTACTACTGCGGAGACAGATATGCGACGCCGCCGACGACAGCTCACAGGGGCCTCGGGCCGGCACAGGCCGGGCGGCAGCGGGATTCCACGGGGTGAGGGGGGCTCTCCTCGGGACGGCAGCGCGCGTCTCACGCGTCACGACACGCTGGGGCGTGGCGCCGTGTCCGTCGAGGCGACACAGCAGGAACGGTCCGCCTGTCGGCGTGTCGCGCGCCGCCCGGCTCAGGAGCCGGCGTCCGCGACCGGGCGGCGAAGCTCCTCGTTGAGTCGCAAGGCGTCTTCGAGCTGGTCCTCCAGGATGACGATGCGGCAGGCCGCGTCGATGGGTGTGCCGGCGTCCACGAGCTCGCGGGCCCGGGCGGCGACGCGGAGCTGGTAGCGGGAGTAGCGGCGGTGGCCGCCCTCGGACCGCAGCGGGGTGATGAGACGGGCCTCCCCGATGGCCCGGAGAAAGGCGGGCGTGGCACCGATCATCTCGGCGGCCCGGCCCATGGTGTAGGCGGGGTAGTCGTCGTCGTCGAAGCGGTCGACGGCCTGCTGCTGGGTCCTGGGGGGCACTGTCACCTCTGCTGGGACGCGTCGAGGGGACCCGGCGCCGTACGGCACCGGGGCCCCGAGGGGTCGAACACCATCTACCGGCGCCTCGCGCCGTGCTGTTTCCGCTCGGCCGCCCGGTGGGGCGGACACTGCGGGGATCGCTGCTGCGTGACCGGGGACCACCTTCCGTTCGGGGCCTGCGGTACCCGTGCGGATCAGTTCCGCGTTCGGGCGATCCTGATGGTGCTGCTCCTCTTCCTCAACGTCGTGGGCGGTTACTGCTTTCTGCTGCGGCGCCGGGGCGGTGCCGTTCTCGGTGTTCTTCGAGAACGCGACCGTTCTGGTGACCGCGAAAGAAACCCTATCCGGGGCAGCCGGACATGTCTACTGCGACCGAAACAGATTTCACCTCTCGCCGACAACAGGATCAGGAGTTGTTTCCCCCGCCTTCACCGAGCGGCGAGGGCGGGGGCGCCGGAGACGGCCGGTGTGGGGGCCGGGTGGTTACGGAAGAACGGCGATGCCGTCCAGTTCCACCAGGGCGTTGTCGTCCCACAGGCGGACCACGCCGATGAGCGCCATGGCCGGGTAGCGGCGTCCGGCCAGCCCCTGCCAGATGCGGCCCAGCTCCCGCGAATGGGCGCGGTAGTCGGCGACGTCCGTGGCGTAGACGGTGACCCTGGCGAGGTGCTCGGCGGTGCCGCCCGCGGCGCGGAGAGCGGTCAGCAGGTTCTCCAGTGCCCGGCTGAACTGGGCGGGGAGGTCCTCCCCCACCAGCTGACCGGTGCTGTCCAGCGCGGTCTGGCCGGCCAGCAGCACCAGGCGGGAGCCGGTGGCGCTGACGGCGTGCGAGAAGCCGACGGGTGGCGCCAGCCCGACCGGGTTGACGCGTCCGAGTCCGGGCCGGCCGGGGGCGGCGGC
>NZ_BAAHCA010000066.1:0-11886 GCF_054776295.1 Streptomyces sparsus | reverse complement strand
CTCGACCAGCGCGGCGGCGGCGACCGTCAGGGCGGCGGCGAGCTGCCGCAGCCGGGGGCCGACCAGCGGCCTGGGTGCCTCGTCGCCCTCCCGGGCCCGCTGCCAGGTGATCACGGTGACGGTGATCAGCGAGGTGGCCAGCAGGAAGTGCCCGGCCACGGAGTACGGGTTGAGACCGGTCAGCACGGTGACGCCGCCCAGCAGGGCGTTGCCGAACACGATGAAGAACTGGGCCCACGCGAGGCGGGAGAGGCCCCGCCGTCGCGGCTTGGCCGAACGGGCGGCCACGATGGCCCAGCCGACGGCCGCGCACAGCACGTAGGTCAGCATCCGGTTGCCGAACTCGATCGCGCCGTGCATGCCCATCTCGGACGTCGCGATGAGGCTGTCGTCGGTGCACTTGGGCCAGGTGTCACAGCCGAGGCCGGATCCGGTCAGCCGTACGGCGCCACCGGTGACGACGATGACGACGCTCATCACCAGCGCGGTGAGCGTGGCGCGTCGCAGGGTGCGTTGCGTCGGGGTCCAGCGGCGGGCGACGTACGCGACGGGGTTGCGCGCGGCTTCGAGCAGTGGGGACACGCCACCATGGTAGGCGAGCGCTTGTGCGCGCGTTCACGAGGGGCTGCGCCCGGGAGAGGCGTCCCGGGAAAGGCGGCGGCCGAACCGGCCGCCGCCTTCGGGGTCACCTCGTGGTCAGCGCCCGCGCAGGTTCCGGTAGGTCTCCACCAGCGCCCTGGTGGAACCGTCGAGGCCGGGCACCTCGGCGCCCTCGGTGAGGGCCGGCTCGATCTGCTTGGCCAGTACCTTGCCCAGTTCGACGCCCCACTGGTCGAAGGAGTCGATGTCCCAGACGGCGCCCTGCACGAACACCTTGTGCTCGTAGAGGGCGATCAGCTGGCCCAGCACGGACGGAGTCAGGCTGCGGGCCAGCAGGGTCGTGGTGGGGCGGTCGCCCTGGAACGTGCGGTGCGGCACCTGCTCCTCGGGCACGCCCTCGGCGCGCACCTCGTCGGCCGTCCTGCCGAACGCCAGCGCCTGACCCTGGGCGAAGAGGTTCGCCATCAGCAGGTCGTGCTGGTCGCGCAGTGCGCCCAGTTCGGCGATCGGCTCGGCGAAGCCGATCAGGTCGGCCGGGATGAGCTTGGTGCCCTGGTGCAGCAACTGGTAGTAGGCGTGCTGCCCGTTGGTGCCCGGGGTCCCCCACACCACCGGGCCGGTCTGCCAGCCGACGGGCACACCCTGCCGGTCCACCGACTTGCCGTTGGACTCCATGTCGAGCTGCTGTAGGTAGGCGGTGAACTTCGACAGGTAGTGCGAGTACGGGAGCACCGCGTGCGCCTGCGCGTCGAAGAACTCGCCGTACCAGACGCCGAGCATGCCCAGCAGCAGCGGGGCGTTGGCCTCCGGCGGGGCGGTGCGGAAGTGGTCGTCCATCAACCGGAAGCCGTCCAGCATCTCCTGGAAGTGCTCCGGCCCGATGGCCGTCATCAGCGACAGGCCGATGGCCGAGTCGAAGGAGTACCGGCCGCCGACCCAGTCCCAGAACTCGAACATGTTCGCCGTGTCGATGCCGAACCGCTCCACCTCGGCGGCGTTGGTCGACACCGCGACGAAGTGCCGGGCGACGGCCTCCGGGCCGGCGCCCAGGCCGTCCAGCAGCCAACCGCGGGCGGCGGTCGCGTTGGTGAGGGTCTCGATGGTGGTGAAGGTCTTCGACGCGATGACGAAGAGGGTCCGCGCCGGGTCGAGGTCGCGGACCGCCTCGTGCAGGTCGGCGCCGTCGACGTTGGAGACGAAGCGGAAGTCGATGTCGCGTGCGGTGTACGCGCGCAGCGCCTCGAAGGCCATCGCCGGGCCCAGGTCGGAGCCGCCGATACCGACGTTGACGACCGTGGTGATGCGCTCCCCGGTGTGGCCCCGCCACTCCCCCGAGCGCACGCTGCGGGAGAAGGCCGCCATCCGGTCGAGCACCGCGTGCACCGCCGGTACGACGTTCTCACCGTCGACCTCGATGACCGTGTCTCGGTCGGCACGCAGCGCGACGTGCAGCACCGCGCGGTCCTCGGTGTTGTTGATCCGCTCGCCGCGGAACATGGCATCCCGGCGCTCGGCGACACCGGTCGCGGCGGCCAGGTCGAGCAGCAGCCGCAGGGTCTCGTCGGTGACGAGGTGCTTGGCGTAGTCGACGTGCAGGTCGCCCACGTCGAGGCGGTAGCGCTCGGCACGCCGGGGGTCGTCGGTGAACAGTTCGCGGAGGCCGACCCGTCCCGACTTCTCCCGGTGCTCGGCCAGCGCGGCCCACTCGGGCAGTTCGTCGAGCCTGGTCCGGTCGGCTGCGGCGTGTGCGTTCATCTGCGAATTCAGCCCATTCTTGTCGTTCGAGCCCCGCCGCACCCCAACCTATACGGAGAAACGGCCCGGTCGTGCACTCTGCTCGAGTGTGCGTCCGGGCCGTCGAAGCGGTGCGGTGCGGCGATCAGATCTCGCCCCTGAGCTTGGCCAGTGCCTCGGCGAGGATGGCCTCCCCGTCGGCGTCGCTGCGGCGCTCGCGGACGTAGGCCAGGTGCGTCTTGTACGGCTCGGTGCGCGGCGGGTCCGGCGGGTTGTCCCGGTCCTTGCCGGCGGGAAAACCGCAGCGCGGGCAGTCCCAGGTCTCGGGGACCTGGGCGTCGCTGGCGAAGCTCGGCTGCGTCTCGTGCCCGTTCGAGCACCAGAAGGAGATTCGGAGGCGCGGCGCGGACTCGCCCCGCTCGGCCTCCCCCATCGGCCCCGCTCCGACCCGGCTTCCCCGGATCGCGTTGCCACTTGCCACGGTTGTCACTCCCTGCCTCATGGTGCTGCGAAGTCGCCCTGGTGTGCGTAAGGCCCAACGCGCGTCCGGTGACCGTAGTTACCCCCCGTCGGGGACGCGAGCCTCATGATAGGCAGGGAGCACGACGCTGTGTCAGCCGTCCACCGGCATCATGACGTCTTCATCATGATGCCGAGCGCCACGATGATGCCGAACCAGACGAGCGCCACCGCGACGGTGAGGCGGTCGAGGTTGCGTTCGGCGACCGAGGAGCCACCGACGGACGACTGCATGCCACCGCCGAACATGTCGGAGAGACCGCCGCCCTTTCCCTTGTGCATCAGCACCAGCAGCATCAGCAGCAGGCTGAACACGATCAGGGCGATCGACAGACCCAATTCCACGGCTGGACCAACTCTCTCGGACTTCGAAGCAAGACGTTACGGATGAAGGGTGCGGGGCCGGGCGTGAAGCCCGACCCCGCTCAGGGTACGACGGGAGTGACCCGTCGGCCTAGCTGCTACTGATCGCGGAAGCGGACGATCTTGACGAACTCCTCCGCGTCCAGCGCGGCGCCGCCGACCAGCGCGCCGTCGACGTCCGGCTGCGCCATGATCGCCGCGACGTTGCCCGACTTGACGGAGCCGCCGTACTGGATGCGGACCTGGTCGGCGACCTCCTGGCCGTACAGCTCGGCCAGCCGGCCACGGATCGCGCCGCAGACCTCCTGCGCGTCCTCCGGAGTGGCGACCTCGCCGGTGCCGATCGCCCACACCGGCTCGTAGGCGACCACGAGGGTGGCGGCCTGCTCGGCGGTGACGTCGGCGAGCGCGCCGTCGAGCTGGGCGAGGGTGTGGCCGACCTGGTTGCCCGCCTTGCGGATGTCCAGGCCCTCCCCCACGCACAGCAGCGGTGTGAGGCCGTGCCGGTAGGCGGCCCGCACCTTGGCGTTGCAGACCTCCTCGTCCTCGCCGTGGTACTGGCGGCGCTCGGAGTGGCCGATCACCGCGTAGGTGCACTTCAGCTTGGCCAGCATGGCGCCGGAGATCTCACCGGTGTAGGCACCGGAGTCCTTCGACGAGATGTCCTGCGCGCCGTAGGTGATCTTCAGCTTGTCGCCGTCGACGAGGGTCTGGACCGAGCGCAGGTCGGTGAACGGCGGCAGCACGGCCACCTCGACCTGCTCGTGGTCCTTGCCCTCCAGGGCGAAGGCGAGCTTCTGGACGTGGGCGATGGCCTCGAGGTGGTTGAGGTTCATCTTCCAGTTGCCCGCCATCAGGGGCTTGCGGGAGCTCATGCGGCTGCCTTCCTGTGCGCTGCGCCCGCTCGGCGGGCGCCGGTCATGGTGGTGGTTCGCCGGGCGGCACCGGGGTGGGGCACGCCGGCCGGGGCACCGCCGGTGAGGGCGGTGCCGCCGGTCGTGACGTCGCTCACCGCGGTCACTTCTCCAGCGCGTCGAGGCCCGGGAGGGTCTTGCCCTCCAGGTACTCCAGGCTGGCGCCGCCACCGGTGGAGATGTGGCCGAAACCCGACTCGTCGAAGCCCAGGATGCGGACCGCGGCAGCGCTGTCCCCGCCGCCGACGACCGTGAAGGCGGAGCTGTCCAGCAGCGCGCGGGCCACGTCCCGGGTGCCGTCGGCGAAGTCGGGGTGCTCGAAGACGCCCATCGGACCGTTCCAGAAGACGGTCTCGGCGTCCGCCAGCTTGGACGCGTACAGCTCGCCGCTGCGCGGACCGATGTCCAGCCCCATCAGGCCGGCCGGAATGGCGTCGGCGTCGACGGTGACGACGTCGGCCGGGGCCTTCACCGCCAGGTCGGGGAACTGCGCCGCGGCCCGCACGTCGACGGGCAGCACGAACTCCACGCCGAGCTTCTCGGCGCGCTCCAGGTAACCGCGGACCACGGGGATCTGGTCCTCCTGGAGCAGCGAGCTGCCGACCTCGTGCCCCTGGGCGGCGAGGAACGTGTACGCCATGCCGCCGCCGATGAGGATGCGGTCGGCACGCTCCAGCAGGTGGTCGATGACGCCGAGCTTGTCGGAGACCTTGGCCCCGCCGAGCACCACGGCGTAGGGCCGCCGGACGTCCTCGGTGAGGCGCTTGAGCACGTCGACCTCGGTGGCGATGAGACCGCCGGCGGCGTGCGGCAGCAGGGCCGGCAGGTCGTAGACGGAGGCGTGCTTGCGGTGCACCGCACCGAAGCCGTCACCGACGTACACGTCGGCCAGCGCGGCGAGTTCGGCCGCGAACGCCTGCCGCTCGGTGTCGTCCTTCGCCGTCTCGCCGGCGTTGAAGCGGAGGTTCTCCAGCAGCGTGACCCCGCCGTCGCCGAGCCCGGCGACGGTGGCCTTCGCGCTGTCCCCCACGGTGTCGGCCGCGAACGCGACCTGCCCGCGCACCGCGGAGCCGAGCAGCTCACCGAGCCGCTCGGCCACCGGCGCGAGGGAGAACTGCGGGTCCGGGGCGCCCTTGGGCCGGCCCAGGTGGGACGCCACGATCACCCTGGCGCCCGCTTCGGCGAGCCGGGTGATGGTGGGGACGGCGGCCCGGATGCGGCCGTCGTCGGTGATGGTCTTCCCGTCGAGGGGAACGTTGAGGTCGGCGCGGACGAAGACCCGCTTCCCGGCTACACCCTCGGCGACCAGTTCGTCGATCGTCTTCATGCTTTCTGCAACTCCTTGGGAGAAGGCCCGTCACGGGAACCGGGCCCGTGCGGCGCGTCAGCGCACCACACGGGCCCGGTTCCGCTCACAGCTCACTGGGTGGGAGCGGTGCGGGTGTCAGAGCCGGCTGCCGACGAAGACCGTCAGGTCCACCAGGCGGTTGGAGTAGCCCCACTCGTTGTCGTACCAGCCGACGACCTTGACCTGCTTGCCCTGCGTCATCGTCAGGGAGGAGTCGAAGGTGCAGGACGCCGGCCAGTTCACGATGTCGGACGAGACGATCGCGTCCTCGGTGTAGTCCAGGATGCCCTGGAGCTGGCCTTCGGCGGCCTTCTGGAACGCCGAGTTGATCTCGTCGACGCTGACCTCGCGGTCGAGCTCCAGGACGAGGTCGGTGACCGAGCCGGTGGGGACGGGGACGCGCATGGCGATGCCGTCGAGCTTGCCCTTGAGCTGCGGGAGCACGAGGGCGGTCGCCTTGGCGGCACCGGTGGAGGTCGGGATGATGTTCTCGGCGGCGGCACGCGCGCGACGCAGGTCCTTGTGCGGGAAGTCAAGGATGCGCTGGTCGTTGGTGTAGGCGTGGACCGTCGTCATCATGCCCTTGACGATGCCGAAGTTCTCGTCGAGGACCTTGGCCATCGGCGCCACGCAGTTGGTGGTGCAGGAGGCGTTGGAGATGACGTGGTGCTTGTCGGCCTCGTACTTGTCGTCGTTGACGCCCATCACGATCGTGATGTCCTCGTCCTTGGCGGGCGCGGAGATCAGGACCTTCTTGGCGCCGGCGGCGAGGTGCTTCGCGGCGTCCTCACGCTTGGTGAAGATGCCGGTGGACTCGATCACGATGTCGGCGCCGAGCTCGCCCCAGGGGAGGGCGGCCGGGTCGCGCTCAGCCATCGTGCGGAACGTCTGGTTGCCGACCGTGATGCTGTCTTCGGTGTGGGCGACCTCCTGCTTGAGGCGACCCAGGATGGTGTCGTACTTCAGCAGGTGGACCAGCGTCGCGTTGTCGGTCAGGTCGTTGACACCGACGATCTCGACATCCGCTCCCTGCTCCAGAAGTGCGCGGAAGTAGTTGCGACCGATGCGGCCAAAGCCATTGATGCCTACGCGGATCGTCACGAACCGATCTCCTCGTTGGTACGTCGGTGCGGACACCGACGAAGGTTGTTTGGGATGTCCCCGACCGCCTTCGACCCTACCGCGCCGGGGCGCGGCGGGTGACATCGGCCACGGCAGTGTGGCGGGTGCGCTCGCCGACGGCGGCCACGGGGCGTACGCGGGCCGTGATCAGCCCACCATCTCCTCTGTCAGCTCCTCTGTCAGCGTGGCCTCGGTACCCGCGATCCCGATGTCGGACGCGCGCTTGTCGGCCATCGCCAGCAGCCGGCGGATACGTCCCGCCACCGCGTCCTTGGTGAGCGGCGGGTCGGCAAGTGCGCCGAGCTCCTCCAGTGAGGCCTGCTTGTGCTCCATCCGCAGCCGGCCGGCCGCGGCGAGGTGTTCGGGGACCTCGTCCCCCAGGATCTCCAGCGCCCGCTGCACCCGGGCGCCGGCGGCCACCGCGGCGCGCGCGGAGCGGCGCAGGTTGGCGTCGTCGAAGTTGGCCAGCCGGTTGGCGGTCGCGCGCACCTCGCGGCGCATCCGGCGCTCCTCCCAGGCCAGCACCGACTCGTGCGCACCGAGCCGGGTGAGCAGGGCGCCGATGGCGTCGCCGTCCCGGACGACCACCCGGTCGACACCGCGGACCTCACGCGCCTTCGCCCCGATCTGGAGCCGCCGCGCGGCGCCCACCAGGGCCAGGGCTGCCTCCGGGCCGGGGCAGGTGACCTCCAGGGAGGACGAGCGCCCCGGCTCGGTGAGGGAGCCATGGGCCAGGAACGCGCCGCGCCAGGCAGCCTCGGCGTCGCAGGTGGCGCCGGACACGACCTGCGGCGGCAGGCCGCGAATGGGACGGCCGCGGCCGTCCACCAGGCCCGTCTGCCGGGCGAGCTGGTCACCGCCGGCCACCACCCGCACGACGTAGCGGCTGCCCCGGCGCAGTCCGCCGGGGGCCATCACCACCAGGTCGGAGGCGTGGCCGAAGATCTCCAGGATGTCCTTGCGGAGTCTGCGGGCCGCGATGCCCGTGTCCAGCTCCGCCTCGATCACAATCCGCCCGCTCACCAGGTGCAGGCCGCCGGCGAATCTCAGGATCGACGAGACCTCCGACTTCCGGCAGCAGGTCCGGGTGACGGGGAGCCGGGAGATTTCATCCTTCACCGCTGCCGTCATCGCCATGGGCCGATCCTTCCATGCATCCGAAAAATACGGTCGTACGCGGCTGCCAGCAGTTCCGGGTCGTGCGTCGGGGAACCGTCCGGCGCGGCCACCGGGGCCAGCTCGACCGAACCACCGAGCCGCTGGGCGGCGGCTCGCAGGCTCTCCTGGTCGGGCACTGCGTCCTCGTCGGCCAGCACCACGTCGAAGGCGAGTTTAGGGGCGTGTCGGGCCAAAACCTCCAAATGACGCTGCGGGGAGAAACCATCTGTTTCTCCCGGTTGCGGCGCGAGGTTGAGGGAGAGCACCTTGCGGGCCCGCGTCTCGGTCAGCGCCTGGAGCAGTTCCGGCACCAGCAGGTGCGGGATCACCGAGGAGAACCAGGAGCCCGGACCGACCACCACCCAGTCCGCGTCGAGCACCGCCTCGACCGCCTCCGGCACCGCCGGGGGGTCGTGCGGCACCAGGTGCACCTGCTGCACCTCGCCGGGGGTGAGGGCCACGGTGGCCTGGCCGCGGACGGTGGACAGCTCGTCCGGGCGGTCCACGTCGTGGCCGCGCACCAGGGCCTGGAGCTGGAGCGGCACGGCCGACATCGGCAGCACCCGGCCGTGCGCCCCGAGCAGTTTGCCCACCAGGTCGAGGGCGGCCACGTGGTCGCCCATCTGCTCCCACAGGGCGGCGATCAGCAGGTTGCCCACGGCGTGGCCGTGCAGGTGCCCCTTGCTCGCGAACCGGTGCTGCACCAGGTTCGCCCAGGTGCGCCCCCACTCGTCGTCCCCGCACAGCGCGGCCAGCGCCTTGCGCAGGTCCCCGGGCGGCAGCACGTCGAGTTCCTCGCGCAGCCGTCCGCTGGACCCGCCGTCGTCGGCGACCGTGACGACGGCGGTGAGGTCTCCGGTGATGCGGCGGAGCGCGGTGAGCGACGCGGACAGGCCCATGCCGCCGCCCAGGGCGACGACCTTGGGCTGCCCCCTGCGGGAGGGCACCATCTTCCGGCGGCGCAGCCGCAGAGTACGGCCGGTCACTCGGCTCACTCGCGTCCCATGTCCCGGTGGACCACGACGGTCTCCACACCCTCGGTCGACAGCCGGCGGCCGAGCCGCTCGGACATCGCCACGCTGCGGTGCTTGCCGCCGGTGCAGCCGACGGCGATCGTCACGTAGCGCTTGCCCTCGCGGCGGTAGCCGGCCGCGATCAGTTCGAGCAGTTCGGAGTAGCGGTCCAGGAACTCCTTGGCGCCGGGCTGTTCGAAGACGTAGTCGGAGACCTCCGGGCTGGTGCCGGTGAAGGGCCGCAGCTCCGGTACCCAGTGCGGGTTGGGGAGGAAGCGGCAGTCCACGACGAGGTCGGCGTCGACGGGCAGCCCGTACTTGTAGCCGAAGGACATCACCGTCGCCCGCAGCTCCGGTTCCTCGTCGCCGGCGAACTGGGCGTCCATCTTGGCCCGCAGCTCGTGCACGTTGAGGCTGGAGGTGTCGATCACCAGGTCGGCGTCGCCGCGCAGCTCCCGCAGCAGGTCCCGCTCGGCCTCGATGCCGTCGACGATCCGGCCGTCGCCCTGGAGGGGGTGCGGGCGGCGGACCGACTCGAAGCGGCGGACCAGCGCGTTGTCGGACGCCTCGAGAAAGACGATTCTTCGCGTGACCTGCTTGGCCGCGAGATCGGCGAGCGACTCCTTGAGGTTGTCGAAGAAGCGGCGGCCGCGGACGTCCACCACCACCGCGATACGGGCGACGTTGCCCTGCGAGCGGGCGCCGAGGTCGACCATGGTGGGGATGAGCGCGGGCGGCAGGTTGTCGACCACGAACCAGCCCAGGTCCTCCAGGCACTTGGCCGCGGTGCTGCGCCCCGCTCCCGACATGCCGGAGATGATCACCAGTTCGGGGATCTTCCCGTTGTCGGTGCCCGCGGTCTCCGTCGCCGTGCCCGTACTCACCTGTGCTCCTGTCTCGGTCTCTGCGTCCATCGTGCTGTCCCCCGGTTCTCGGCTGGGCGGTCTGGCGGTGTCACTTCCCATCATCGTCGATGATCTCGCCGGTCGCGGTGTTCACCGCCGGCCCGGCGGGCGTCGCACCGGCGAGCGCGGCGGCCACCGTCTCGGCTGTCCTGCGGCCCACGCCGGGGACCTCGCACAGCTGCTCCACCGTCGCGGCCCGCAGCCGCTTCACCGAACCGAAGTGCTTGATCAGCGCCTGCTTGCGGCTCTCCCCGAGTCCGCGCACCTCGTCCAGGGGCCCGGCCTTGAGCGACTTGGTGCGTTTGCTGCGCTGGTAGCGGATGGCGAAGCGGTGGGCCTCGTCCCGGACCCGCTGGAGCAGGTACAGGCCCTCGCTGCTGCGCGGCAGCACCACCGGGTCGTCGTCGCCCGGCAGCCACACCTCCTCCAGCCGCTTGGCGAGACCGCAGACGGCGACATCGTCGATGCCCAGCTCGTCCAGCGCGGCCTTGGCGGCGGCCACCTGCGGTTGGCCGCCGTCGACCACCACGAGCTGCGGCGGGTAGGCGAACCGCCGCGGCCTGCCGTCCTCGTCCCGGCCGCCGGCCTCTCCGGGCGGCCCCGCCTCCCCGACGGGCCCGGGGCCGGGAACGGCAGCGGAGGAGGTGGACCCGGGAGCGGCGGACTCGGCGGGGTCGGACTCGTTCCACTCGCCGGTGCGCTGCTTCTCCTGGAGGTAGCGGCGGAAGCGGCGCCCGACGACCTCGTGCATGGACCGGACGTCGTCCTGGCCCTCGAAGCCCTTGATCTGGAAGCGGCGGTACTCGCCCTTGCGGGCCAGCCCGTCCTCGAAGACCACCATGGAGGCGACCACGTCGTCCCCCTGGAGGTGGGAGATGTCGAAGCACTCGATCCGCAGGGGCGCGGTGTCCAGGTCGAGCGCCTCGGCGATCTCCTCCAGGGCGCGGGACCGGGTGGTGAGGTCGGAGGCGCGTTTGGTCTTGTGCAGGGTGAGGGTCTGCTGGGCGTTCCGCCGGACCGTCTCCATCAGGTCGCGCTTGTCGCCGCGCTGCGGGATACGCAGGCTGACGCGGGCGCCGCGGCGTTCCGCCAGCCACTCGGCCACCGGCTCCAGCGGGTCCGGCAGGGCCGGCACCAGCACCTCGCGGGGCACGCCGCCCGTGCCGGTGCGGCCGGTGTCGCCGTGCTCCTCGCCGTAGAGCTGCTGAAGAGCGTGCTCGACCAGGTCGGCGGTGGTGACCGCCTCCACCTTGTCCGTCACCCAGCCCCGCTGACCGCGGATCCGGCCGCCGCGGACGTGGAAGATCTGGACGGCGGCCTCGAGTTCGTCCTCGGCGAGCGCGATCAGGTCGGCGTCCGTGGCGTCGTTGAGCACCACCGCGTTCTTCTCCATCGCGCGGCGCAGCGCCCCGATGTCGTCCCGCAGCCGGGCGGCCTTCTCGTACTCCGTCTGCTCGGCCGCCTCGTGCATGCGCTCCTCCAGCCCGCGCAGATAGGCGCCGGTCCGGCCGGCGGTGAAGTCGCAGAAGTCCTCGGCGAGTTCACGGTGCTCCTCGGCGCTGACCCGGCCCACGCAGGGTGCCGCGCACTTGCCGATGTAACCGAGCAGGCAGGGCCGGCCGATCTGGGCGGACCGCTTGAAGACACCGGCCGAGCAGGTGCGCACGGGGAACACGCGGAGCAGCAGGTCCACCGTCTCGCGGATCGCCCAGGCGTGCGAGTACGGCCCGAAGTAGCGCACGCCCTTCTTCTTGGCGCCGCGCATCACCTGGACGCGGGGGAACTCCTCGTTCATGGTGACGGCCAGGTAGGGGTAGCTCTTGTCGTCCCGGTACTTGACGTTGAACCGGGGGTCGAACTCCTTGATCCAGGTGTACTCGAGCTGAAGGGCCTCCACCTCGGTGCCGACCACCGTCCACTCGACCGAGGAGGCGGTGGTGACCATCGTGGCGGTGCGCGGGTGCAGTCCGGCCGGGTCCTGGAAGTACGAGGAGAGCCGCTGCCGCAGGCTCTTGGCCTTCCCGACGTAGATCACCCGCCGGTGCTCGTCGCGGAAGCGGTAGACCCCGGGCGAGTCGGGGATCTGCCCCGGCTCGGGCCGGTAGCTGGACGGATCTGCCATGCCGAACAGCCTACGGCCCGGCTGCGACAGCGCGGGGGCGCCCGCCCTCCGGCGGCCCCGGGGGGCCGGTCCGGCCGATGCCGGTCTG
>NZ_BAAHCA010000065.1:0-11983 GCF_054776295.1 Streptomyces sparsus | reverse complement strand
CCGAGAAGGCCAAGCGAGCGAAGCTGCTGCTGAAGGGCGCGCACGGCGCCTACGGCGACACCTCCCGCATCGAACGCGAGCTGGACCGCATCGACCGGGACGCCACCGACCGGGCCCGAGGCGAGCAGGCCGCCTGGCAGCGGCAGTACGACGTTGCCCGTGACGCGCTGGCCGCCGCGCGGGTCGCTGAGCGCTGCGCCGACCGCACGGAGAAGCCGACCGCGAAGGCCGCCCGGGTCGCTGCGGAGAAGCGGCTGCGCGCGGTCGAGCGCGCCCGCCCGTAGCTGTACCACCGGGTCGGCTGTCCGCCTGGCAGCAACCGGCCGACCCGGGGCCCCCGCCGCTCCACCATGAGAGAGCAGGAGTGCCCATCATGACCGACCCGACGGCCGAGGCCGCCATGGGAACCGTCCACCACCTCGACGACCACCGCACCGCCACGGCACCGCCCGTGTCGCTGGTCAAACCCCTCCCCCAATCCGAAAAACTGGCCGCGCCTGCGCAGCCGGTCATGCCGCTGTGGGTCCGTACCGGCCGGGCCGTCCGCACCGCAGTCACCGACGAGCGGACCCGGAAGGCGGGCCGTCTGGCGGTGCGTCACGGCATGTACGTCGTCGGTGGGACCCGGATCGTCACGCGCCGTGCGTGGGACGGCCGGACCGCCGCCCGGTACGAGCGGGTGATGCGGGCCGCCGAAGCCGCGGGGAACCTGGAGCAGGCCACGCAGTGGGAGGAGCGCCTCCACCGCTTCCGTGCCGAGCGGCACAAGCGCCGTATGGACCTGCTGACCGCACCGCAACAGGCGGTCAAGGCCGCCGGGTTCGGTGCGGCCGGCGGACTCGGGTTACTCCTGGCGGTCGGGATCGCGCTCGCCATCGCCACGAAGAACCCCGCCGACGTCGTCACACCGCTGATGGCGCTGGTGGAGCTGATCCGGCTGCTGGTGGTGATCGTGACCGTGGTGTGGGGCCCGCTCCTCGCGATCGGCCCGTGGCTCGCTCTCGCCGCTGTGTGGGCGGTCGGCCGCCACCAGCAGGCCGCCCCCGCCTGGGCAATGCCCGCCGCTGCCGGTGAGAGCCGGGACGTGGTGCCGGATGAGGGGGCGATCCTGGACGCGCTGCGGCACCTGGGCATCCCGAAGCTGAACCAGGCGTTCAAGGCCGGGTGGCAGCCCCGTTGGGTCGCCCCCACCACCCGGCTCGGCAACGGGTGGCACTCCCGGCTGCAGATGCCCATGGGTGTCACGGTCGAGATGGTCAACGACAAGAAAGCGGTCCTGGCCCACAACCTGATGCGCAAACCGGTCGAGGTCTGGCCCACCGAACCCGAAGCCAGCGTCCTTGACCTGTGGGTGGCCGACCCCGGTTCCCTGTCGGGCAAGGTCCCCGACTGGCCGCTGCTGGCCGGCGGGGAAGCCGACTACTTCAAGGGGGTGCCCGTCGGGGTGTCCCAGCGCGGTGACCAGGTGTCCGGCAAGCTCATGGCCGCGAACTACATGGTCGGCGGAATCATGGGATCGGGGAAGTCCTCCCTGGTCGTCGCCCTGCTGCTGGGGGCCATGCTCGACCCGCTGGTCGACATCGAGGCTTACGTCATGGCCTACAACGTCGACTACGACCCCATGCGCGAACGCCTGCGGGTCCTGGTCAAGGGCGACGACGACGAGCAGATCGAAGCGGCCGTGAAGGCGCTGCGGTCCCTGCGCCAGGAGGTCACCGACCGGGGCAAGCTCCTGGAACAGCTCGGAGGCGACGACGTGCGCCTGACCCGCGCCCTGGCCCAGCGCGACCCGCGCATGCGGCCGAAGGTCGTGGTGTTCGACGAGTGCCACGAGCTGTTCATGCACAAGAAGTACGGGGACGAAGCCGCCGAACTGGCGGTGAAGGTGATGAAGAAGGCCCGCAAGGTCGGCATCACCCTCATCTTCGTGACCGTCTCCCCCACGGCCGACAGCATCCCGAAAGACGTCACCCGCAACACCAACCACCGCGTCGCGTTCGCCGTGGGCGACCACGTCGCCAACGACGGCTTGTTGGGCACCGGCAAGCACAAGGCCGGCATCACCGCGACCAACCTCAACCCCGCCGAGAACATCGGCACCGCCCTCACCGTCGGCTTCACCAAAAACCCCTTCGAGCTGATCCGCTCCTACTACGTCCGCAAGGACTCCACCACCGACCAGATCACCCCCATCGTCAAACGCGCCCTCACCCTGCGCGAAGGCATGGCGCCTGCCCCTGACGCGCCAGCCGATGAGCCCGCCGACCACCCGGCCAACGTCCTGACCGTCCTCGGTGACCGGGAGACCATGCGGTCCACCGAAGTCCTGGCCGCTCTCATGGCGACGTGGCCGAACGAGTACAGCGAGTGGACGTTCCCGGACCTGAAGGCCGTCCTCGCGGACATCGGAGCCGAGCCGCGCAAGCTCGGCGGGATCATGACCGTCCGCCGCTCCCGCGTCCTGGAAGGCATCGAGGACCGCGACGACAACACCCCCGAAAGTGACGCTTCGTAAGGGGAGGCGCCTGGGGAGGTGGGGAGTTCTCCCCAAGCGCGTCCCCTGACCCGCTTCCCCACGCCTGATCAGCACAGATCGCCGCCAGGGGAGGCAGGGGAGGCACCCCGCCACACCCCCGAAAACCCCGGAGAACGCCGCTTCCTGCGGAGACTCCTGCCTCCCTCCCCGTCACGCACAGCAACCAAAGCGAGGAGAACCCGCGCATGCCCGAGACCGAGCCGATGCCGTGTGGTGAGTCCGGCTGCTACTGCCACGGCACCAGCGCCGAACACGCCGACTGCGCCTGCGGCTGCGACTGCCCCCGCTGCTGGGACTGCCTCCAGAAGGCCGACCACTGCGACTGCTGAACACCCCCGGCAAGACGAAAGCGGCCCCCTCTCACGCCAATGAAGTCGGGGCCGCTCTCGTCCGCCAGCACTCAGAGAACTGGAGACACACAGCATGACCCAACCCACCCCCATCCGGCGAGTACCCGGCCATCTGCGCACCGCCCTGAATCTGGCCGCCCGGGGCGTGCCCGTCCTGCCACTGAGGGCCGGGAAGGTCCCGTTCGGGAACTGCCCCACCTGTCGGGACAACGCCTGCGGCGGCCGGTCGAACATGAAGACCCCCGGCCCCTGCACCTGCCCCCGCCCCTGCCACGCCTGGGCCGCCGCCACCACCGACCCCGCCGTCATCACCGGGCCCACCTGGTCGACGGCATGGAAGCAAGCCGCGGCCATGGCCTACCACCCCGGCGGTGCCGGGCTGACCGTCGTGGACCTGGACGACCCCGACGCCCTCACCTGGGCCCGCCAAGCGCTCCCCGCCACACGCACCGTGCCAACGACGCGGGGCGAGCACTGGATCTACCAGGGCGCCATGACCTCACACAACGCGGTCCGTCCCGGCGTCGACATCAAGTCGACCATGGCCTACGCCCGCTACCTCGGGCCCGGCACCGGCCGCCTGACCGCACTGCCGGATGTCGTCCGCGCGCTGGCCGTGAAGGAACCCGCGCCAGTCCGGCCCGCGCCGCACGCCACCGCCGTACCCAGGATCGCCGGGGGCGGGGAGTGTCGGCATCGCATGCCCGCCTACCTGGAACGTGGCATCACCATGGCCGAGCAGCGCATCATCGACGCCACCAGCGCGATCCACGCCACCGTCTACGCAACGTTCCTGGCGGTGCTGTCCACGCACGGCCGGTGCGGCTGCCTCACCGACGCCCACGTGGCGCGGCTGTTCACTGCCGCTCAGGCCAAGGGTGAGTCCCCGCGGCACTGCACGGATGCGTGGGCCAACGCCCGTACCCGGTTGGGAGTGTGACCATGGCTGACGACGAGAAGACTCCGGCCCGCGAGATCATCACCGACTACGCACAGGCGCACTTCCGGTACTTCCGCACCGCCGACGGCACCGTCTACGCGCAGAAGAACGGGCACCCCGTGGCCCGTCCGATCCGCTCGCAGGGCACGACGGGCAGCCACCGACAGGAACTCATGGTCGGCATGTTCAAGGACGGCGTCGGCGTGTTCAACGGCACCGCGCTCAAGGAAGCGCTGGACCTGATTGAGGCGCTGGCGCTGACCGAGGACACCCAGCCCGTGAACATCCGCGTCGCCCCCGGCTTCGACGGAACGACGTGGCTCGACCTCGGGCGCGACGACGGGCAGTCCGTCCGCATCCACCCCACCGGCTGGGACATCACCGTCCCCGGCCCGCGCGAGGTGTGCTGGCGCCGCACCCAACTCACCGGGGAACTGCCCCTGCCGGCCAAGGACACCAACGGCAAGGGCATCGACCTGCTCATGCGGCTGTGCAACTTCGCCACCGCCGAGACCGAGTGCCTGGCCATCGCCTGGCTCATCGGCTGCCTCGGCCCGTCCGTGCCCGTCCCCGCGCCGTTCCTCACCGGGCCGCAGGGCGCGGGGAAGTCGACCGGCGGGCGGATGCTCTTGCGGATCATCGAGGGCATGAGCGGGGACCTGCGCCGGGCGCCGAAGGATGAGGAGAACCTGATCGCAGCCGTGGCCGCCGGATGGGTCACCGCACTGGACAACCTCTCCCACATGACCCCCGACCTGTCCGACGCGATGTGCTGCATCGTCACCGGCGCCGAAAACGTCAAACGCGCCCTGTTCACCGACGGGGACGTATTCCGGTTGGGCTACCGCCGCCCCCTGCTGCTGACCGGCATCGACGTCGGCGTCATCCGCCCCGACTTCGCCGAACGCCTCCTGCCCCTGCGGCTGGAGCGGCCCAAGGTCCGGCGCACCGAAGCGGAACTGTGGGCGGAGTACGCGGAAGTGCTGCCCGTCATCCTCGGCTCGTTGCTGGATCTGACGGTCAAGGTGCGGGCGGCTGAGGCGGAGACGCCCACGGACCTGCGGATGGCGGACTTCGCGCACCTGTGCGCGCAGCTCGACACGGCAACCGGCCTGGGAGCGCTCGCCGCCTACCGGGCCAGCCTGGACGACCTCAACGACGACGTCATCGAAGGCGACCTGCTCGCGCAGACCGTCCTTCGGCACGCCGACAGCATCGAACCGGGCGCAGACCAGCGCATGACGTCCACCGAGTGGCTGCACTGCCTCAGCCGCCTCCACAGCGGCGACGAACTACGCCCCCTGCCTAAAGGGTGGCCGACCACGGGCAAGGTGCTCTCCGACCGGCTCAAGCGCCTACAGCCCACCCTCGCGGCCCGGGGCGTCCTCATCGACAGCGGACGCACCAAGACCGGCCGCTACCTCGAAATGACCCGCCAGGCCGGACCCCCGCCCCCCGAGCAGACGGCAGCGTTCTGACCCGTACCGCCCGGTCACCCGGAAAGCAAGAGGAGCACGCCGCCCCGGGTGCTCCTCTTGCTGTTCGGCGGGACGCCGCTCAAGAGACGTGCCCGAAGGGCCCCTCATTCGCCTGAAGGATCACCGCCACTACTACAGACACCCTCCCTCTCTTTCCTAAGTAGGGAAGGTCTGCGTCACCTGCGTCACCCGGGACGGAAAACGGCCCCTGATCTGCGCCGATAGGGGTGACGCAGACGGCCGACCCTGCGTCACCCCTGCGTCACCCGCGTCACCCGGTGACGCAGACGATGACGCACCGGTGACGCACACCCACACGACTGCGTCACCCAAAACCCCAGGTCACAGCCCCAGATGACGCAGGTGACGCGATGACGCAGGAATCCGCACCTCGGACAGACACGCTCCCCAACGAGGAGAAGCAGTGGCCATGACGACTGCCGCAAACCCCCGCGCCACCCTCCGCAACGGGCTTCCCGACCGCTACCTGACCCCCGAGGACATCGCCGCTCTGTTCTCCGTCCCGCTCGAAACCGTCTACGCCTGGCGCAAGAAGCACACCGGCCCGCCCGCCTTCCGTGTCGGCAAACACCTCCGCTACGACCCCGCCGCCGTCCACGCCTGGATCACCACCCTCACCGAATCCGAGCGCGAAGCAGCCTGACCCACACCACCCGCAGGGGCGCGACCACGGCCGGTCGCGCCCCTGCCGCATCCCCGGCAGGAGCACCACCTTGGCAGGTCACGTCCAAGACCGCTGGTTCAAGACTGAGACCAACGCCGACGGCAAGACCGTCCGCGTTAAATCCGATCGCCACGGCACCGGCATGCGCTACCGGGCCCGCTACATCGGCCCCGACGGCACCGAGAAGTCCAAGAGCTTCCCCGACCGACAGAAGCGTCTCGCCGAGACGTGGCTCACCGACATCGCTTCCGACATGTCGCGTGGGCAGTACATCGACCCGCGCGCCGCCCGGATCACCTTCAAGGGATACGCCGAGAAGTGGCTCAAGGCCCACAGCGCGGACCTGTCCAGTCAGATCGTGGCCGAACAGCGGCTGCGCCTGCATGCGTTCCCCATCGTCGGTACGCGACCGCTGGACTCCTTCCGGCCCGAGCACATCCGCGGACTCGTGAGCGCGCTGGAGATGGACCCCGCCGTGAGCGGCGCGTACGCGCGGAACATCTACGGCGACGTTCGAGCCGTGCTGAGCGCGGCTGTGGATGACGGTCTGCTGCCCCGGAACCCGTGCTCCGCGAAGTCCGTCCGTCCGCCGGCGTCCGAGCGGCGACGCGTCGTGCCGTGGTTGCCGACGCAAGTGCATGCGGTACGCGCGGCGCTCCCCGAGCGGTACCGGACCATGGTGGACGTGGGCGCGGGGTGCGGGCTCCGTCAGGGTGAGATCGTGGGACTCGCTGAGGACGCGCTCGACTTCGAGGGCGGCGTCCTGCACGTCGTCCGACAGATCAAGCTCATTCGGGGGAAGGCCGTGTTCGCCCCGCCGAAGTGCAACAAGGAGCGGGACGTACCCATGCCGCCGTCGGTGGCTGAGGCGCTCCGCTCCCACATGGACGCGTACAAGCCGGTTGAGATCACGCTGCCGTGGCGCAAGCCGGACGGACCCAAGGTGTCGGCCCGTCTCCTGTTCACGAACACCGCGCGCGGCGTGGTGTGGCGCAGCAACTTCAACATCCAGGAATGGAAACCTGCGCTCGCGCTTGCGGGGCTCATCCCGGCCGCCGGTGAAAGCGGCAAGTACGAGTCCGCACGCGAGCACGGCATGCACGCACTGAGGCACTTCTACGCGTCGCTTCTGCTGGACGCCGGGGAGAGCATCAAGGCCGTCAGTCAGTACCTGGGGCATACCGATCCGGCGTTGACGCTGCGGGTGTACGCACACCTGATGCCGTCGAGTCAGGAGCGCACGAGGAACGCCGTCGACCGGGTGTTCTGGCCCTCTCGGAGCCAGTCTGACGGCCCAGAGACGGCCCAGTAACCCGAAACGGGCCCCCTACCAACGCCAAACACGCAGGTAGGGGGCCCGTTCGCGGGTGATGGCTGCCAGTTCTCCGGGTACAGGCATGGTCCGTCCAGTGTGGCAGACGGACGGGTGCGGTCCGGCTGCGCCGACGGTGGGACGGTGGTCACCTTCGTCACCCGCCCGTGCGGCCCGGAACGACTGACCGTCCCCCGGACCCGGGCGGGCCACTGCCGTGTGTCGTAGCGGCGTCCTATGTTGGGGGGATGTCCGGGACTGACGCGTCGGAGGAGAACGAGCCCGTCCGCATCGCCGACCACGATCCGAACTGGTCGCTGGCGTTCGAGGCGGAGCGTGCCGCCCTGCTGGAACGCATCGGCCCCTGGGTGGTGGAGGGCGTCCACCACGTCGGCAGCACGTCCGTCCCCGGACTGGCGGCCAAGCCGATCATCGACATCCTCGTCGGTGTGGAGGGCCTCGAACGTTCCCGGCCGTGCATCGAGGAGTTGGCGCCGCTGGGCTACGTCTACTGGCCCTACCGCAGCGAGGTCATGCACTGGTTCTGCAAACCGCACCCGGCCCGGCGGACCCACCACCTGCATCTGGTGCCCGTGGGCTCGCGGCGCTACCTGGACGAACTCGACTTCCGCGACGCGCTCCGGGCGGACCCCGCCCTCGCGGCGCGCTACGCCGCGCTGAAGCACGGTCTCGCCGCCAGGTTCCGTGACGACCGCGAGGCGTACACCCGGCACAAGGCGCCGTTCATCGAGGAGGTGCTCACCGGCTTCCGCCACCGCCGCTGACCGTCGCCCCCGATCAGGCGTCTCCGATCAGGCGCCCCCGGTCAGGCGTCTCCGACCGGGGGCGTGCCGTTCGCCGGGACGGCCGCGGCACCGGTCCGCGTGGTGGTGCCGGGGCCGTGAATGCCGGGGGCGTGGGATCCGGCGGCGTCGTCGGGGGCGTGGTCAGCCCGCGCCGACGAACACGACGAGTGCCAACCAGACGACGGGGGCCGTCGGCAGCAGGGAGTCCAGCCGGTCCATGATGCCGCCGTGGCCCGGCAGCATCGTGCCCATGTCCTTGATACCGAGATCGCGCTTGATCATCGACTCGCCGAGGTCACCGAGCGTGGCGCTGATCGCGACGGCCAGGCCCAGGAGCAGACCCTGCCACCAGGTGCCACCGTCGATCAGGAAGTGCAGGCACAGTGCGCCGGCGACCATGGCGCATCCCACCGCGCCCAGCAGTCCCTCACGGGTCTTGCCCGGGCTGATGCGCGGAGCGAGCTTGCGCTTGCCGAACCGCCATCCGACGGCGTAGGCGCCGGTGTCGCTGACCACGGTGAGGAGCAGGAACGTCAGCACCCGCCACGCACCGTCCTCGGCCGCCAGCAGCAGCGCGACGAAGGTCGCCAGGAAGGGGACGTAGAACGCGGCGAAGATGCCGGCGGTGACGTCCCGCAGGTAGTTGTCCGGTGAATCCGTCATCCGCCAGACGAGGACCGCGAGCGACGTGAGCGCCATCGCCACCCAGGCGCCCTCCGCACCGCGCACGTAGCCGGCGACGACCATCGCCGCGCCACCGACGGCGAGCGGCACGAGCGGCGCCCGGATGTCCTTGCGCTGGGCGAGACGCGTCGTCAGCTCCCACAGGCCGACCACCACCGCGGCGACCACCACGGCGAGGAAGACCTCCTTCACCAGGAACAGCGAAGCGACGATGACCGCACCGAGGCCGACACCGACCCCTATCGCGGCTCGCAGATCACGGCCGGCCCGCTTCTTGGGGGGCGGACCGGAAACAGGCTGGGGCACGAAGGTCTGCTCGTCTCGGAAGTGCGGGCCGTTCTGTCGACGACCGTCGTCTCGGTCGTCCCCGTCACCGGCGTCGGGCACGATGGGCATGGGCCGAGTGTGCGCCGGATCACCGACCCGGTGCGCGGGACCCGCCGACACGACGGGCTCCTGATCGGACGGCCCCCGGAACCCGGCTCTCGGGGTCGTTCCCCAGGATGAGTCGTTCACTGATCTACAGCCCTTACCTCTGACCCCTCGGACCTGACGCACTCTCAACACCGGCCGGACACCGGCCTCGCGGGCCCCGTCGGCCCGCTCGGCCAACGGCCCGGCCGGACGCCGGGCCTGCCGGGCCCCGTGGGACCTGCCGACCTGTCAGACCTCGAGCAGCTCGGCTTCCTTGTGCTTCAGCAGCTCGTCCACCTGAGCCACGTACTTGGCGGTCGTGTCGTCGAGCTCCTTCTCACCGCGACGGCCCTCGTCCTCACCGATGTCGCCGTCCTTGACGGACTTGTCGATGCTCTCCTTGGCCTTGCGCCGGATGCTGCGGATGGAGATCTTCGCGTCCTCGGCCTTCGCCTTCGCGACCTTGATGAACTCCTTGCGCCGCTCCTGGGTCAGCTCCGGGAAGTTCACCCGGATGATGCTGCCGTCGTTGGACGGGTTGACGCCGAGGTCGGAGTCGCGGATGGCCTGCTCGATGTTGCGCAGCGCCGTCTTGTCGAACGGCGTCACCACCGCCATACGCGGCTCGGGCACCGAGAACGACGCCAGCTGGTTGATCGGCGTCGGCGCCCCGTAGTACTCCGCCACGATCTTGTTGAACATCGCCGGGTGCGCACGACCGGTGCGAATCGCGGCGAAGTCCTCCTTGGCGACGACGACCGCCTTCTCCATCTTCTCCTCGGCTTCGAGGAGGGTCTCTTCGATCACCACGTGCTCCTGGTTCGATGAATGAGCGGGTAAGCCCTTGGTTACTGCACGGTGTCGGAACGGCAGGCTGTTGTCCATCCCCGAGCCGTGCCGTTCCACGGCGTTGACGTACCGCCGCTGCGCTGCTGCGCGCGTCAGTCCCGGGTGTCCTGGGCGCTGACGAGCGTGCCGATCTTCTCACCCTTCACGGCCCGCGCGATATTGCCCTCGACGAGCAGCTCGAACACCAGGATCGGCAGCTTGTTGTCGCGGCACAGCGTGATGGCCGTCATGTCGGCGACCTTGAGGTCGCGGGTGATGACCTCGTCGTAGGAGAGCGCGTCGAATTTCACCGCGTCGGGGTTCTTGGCGGGGTCCGCGTCGTAGACGCCGTCCACACCGTTCTTGCCCATCAGCATGCCCTCGGCGTGGATCTCCAGGGCTCGCTGGGCGGAGGTGGTGTCGGTGGAGAAGTAGGGCATGCCCATGCCGGCGCCGAAGATGACCACGCGGCCCTTCTCCAGGTGCCGGATGGCGCGCAGCGGGATGTAGGGCTCGGCGACCTGCCCCATGGTGATCGCCGTCTGCACCCGGGAGTCGATGCCCTCCTTCTCCAGGAAGTCCTGGAGGGCGAGGCAGTTCATGACCGTGCCGAGCATGCCCATGTAGTCGGAACGGGCCCGGTCCATGCCTCGCTGCTGAAGTTCGGCACCGCGGAAGAAGTTGCCGCCCCCGATGACCACGGCGATCTCCGCGCCGTCCCGCACCACCGCTGCGATCTCGCGGGCGATCTTGTGCACGACGTCCGGGTCGACTCCGAGTCCGCCACCGCCGGAGAACGCCTCACCGGAGAGCTTCAGCAGAAAGCGGCGCGGGGTGTGTTTGTCGGTGGGCTTGCTGCTCATGAAGATCTCCTCGTGCACAGACGAAGGAGGCCACTGCCTTCGGATCCTCGCGGTTCCCTCTGGCAATGACCTCCTCGTTTTCAGCTGCCGTGTGCCCGACCCTAGCGGGACCGGGTCCGGTTCGCCGCCGACGTGTCGGGGCGTACGGGGTGGGTCAGGCGCCGACGCGGAAGCGGGCGAAGCGCTTCAGGCTGACACCGGCCTCGTCCAGGACCTTCTGGACGCTCTTCTTGTTGTCCTTCGCGAACGCCTGGTCGAGGAGGCAGTTCTCCTTGAAGAAGCCGTTCACCCGGCCCTCGACGATCTTCGGCAGGGCGCCCTCGGGCTTGCCCTCCTCCTTCGCGGTGGCCTCGGCGACGCGGCGCTCGTTCTCCACCGTCTCCGCCGGGACGTCCTCGCGGGAGAGGAACGTCGGCGAGAAGGCCGCGATGTGCTGCGCGACGTCCTTCGCCACCTCGGCGTTGGCCTGGTCCAGCTCGACCAGCACACCGACCTGCGGGGGCAGGTCGGGCATGGTGCGGTGCAGGTAGGTGGCGACGAAGCCGCCGGTGAACTGCGCGAACCGGTCGAGAACGATCTTCTCGCCGAGCTCGGCGTTCTTCTCGTCCACGAACTCGCGGACGGTGGTGCCGTCCATGTCGGAGGCGAGCAGCGCGTCGATGTCGGCCGGCGAGGTGGCGGCCACGTGCGCGGCGATCGCCGCGGCGGCGGCCTGGAACTTGTCACCCTTGGCGACGAAGTCCGTCTCGCACTTCAGCTCGACCAGCACGCCGGAGGTGTTGTCGTCGGCGATCAGGGAGACCACGGCGCCGTTGGACGCGGTGCGGGACTCGCGCTTGGCGACGCCCTTCTGGCCCTTGACGCGCAGGATCTCGACGGCCTTGTCGACGTTGCCCTCGGCCTCGTCGAGCGCCTTCTTGCAGTCCATCATGCCGGCGCCGGTCAGCTCGCGGAGCTTCTTGACGTCAGCGGCGGTGTAGTTCGCCATGGTCGGTGAGTCTCTCTCGGAAGTCGATGACGATGGATCGGTGCGGAGGGTGCTGCGGGCGCACGGCGGGGGCGGTGCTCATGGCACCGCTCCCCGCCG
>NZ_BAAHCA010000064.1:0-12138 GCF_054776295.1 Streptomyces sparsus | reverse complement strand
GTGGGTCCGGCCGCGTCCCGCGGCCGGACCCACCGGTGTCGGTTCGCGGGCCGGTGTCAGCTCGCGGGCTTGATGTTGTTGTTCGTGTGGAAGAAGTTCTCGGGGTCGTAGACGGCCTTGATCCGGGTCAGCCGCTCGTAGTTGGTTCCGTAGGCGTCCTCGATGCGCTCGGCCGAGTCCGCTCCCAGGTGGTTGGCGTAGACCGCGCCGGTGGTGTACGGCAGGAGTTCGGCGTACACCTTCTCGGTCCACTCGACGGCCTCCTCGTCCTTGGCCGGGTCGGTCCAGGAGGTGAGGATGCTCGTCAGGTAGCCCTCGCGGTGCGGGAAGGGGGTCTCCGACGCCGGCACGTTCGACATCACCCCGCCCATCAGGCCGCCGCCGACCAGGCTCCGCTCGGAGGGGGCGTTGACGAAGCCGTCGGCCAGGACCTGCAACGGCTCGTCCCGCAGTTCGGGCAGCAGGAACGAGCGCGGGTAGTACCGGTGGCCCGCGACGGTGTTCTCGTCGAGCATGCGCTGCACGGCCACGTACGGCATCGGTCCGCAGAAGTCGAGGAGCGCGCCGGTGCCCAGGCCGCGCATCCGACCGATCAGGTCCTCGGTGCTGTCGTCGGGGGCCGCGTGCACGAAACCCAGGCCGATGGCCGGTTCGCCGCCCGGGGCGGTGAGGAAGGCGAAGGAGGTGGTCAGCTCGTCGGGGGCGGTCCGGTTGAACTCGTCGAGCCTCCGGGCCACGTCCACCGTCTGGTCGATGGGGAAGGCCAGCAGGCCCGCCATGCAGTCGCCCTGCGGGTACAGGTCGAACTCGAAGCGGGTGGCCACACCGTAGTTGCCACCGCCGCCGCGGATCGCCCAGAACAGGTCGGGATGGTCCTGCGCGGTGGTGGTCACCAGCTCGCCGCTCGCGAGCACGATGTCGGCGGAGACGAGGTTGTCCACGAGCAGACCGCGGTAGCGGGCGAGCCAGCCGAGGCCGCCGCCGAGGGTGAGTCCGCCGATGCCGATGTACGACTCCTGGGAGCCGGTCACGGCGAGGCCGAAGCTGGTCGTCTCGGCGTCGACGTCGCCCTGTTCCAGTCCGGGCTGGACGACCAGGCGGCGCTTCGCGGGATCGACCCGGATGCCGCGCAGCCGGGAGGTGTCGAGCAGCAGTCCGCCCTCGACGGTGCCGGTGCCGGCGAAGCAGTGGCCGCCGCCCTTGACGGCCAGCTCGACGTCGTTCTCACGCGCGAAGTTGACGACCTTCACGACGTCGGAGGCGCCGTCCACCTGGACGATCGCCCCGGGGCTCTTCTGGAAGTAGCCGTTCCATATCTGCTTGCGCTCGTCGTAGTCGACGTCCTGCGCGGTGATGGTCCGGCCCCTGATCGCCTCACCCAGCTCCGCGAGCCTGGATTCCGGGATGTCCGTGCCGGTCGCGGTGACGAGTCCCACGTCAGTCCTCCTCTGGGGTTGGCGGGTTCGGCCGGCGCACACTCACGCGGGGAGGCCGATGCGAGGAGAACGTACGGCCGCGGCAAGGGCCGTGAGACGAGTGTGAAAGAGGGTGGAAAGGCACCGCGGGCGTCGCCGTGGGCCGAATACGCTGGCGCACATGTCTGTACTCCGCGCGATGCCGCTGCTCACGGTGAGCGATCTCGATTCCGCAGTGGAAGCCCACGTCCGGGTCACCGGAATGGAAGTGATCATGAATCACGGCTGGATCGCCACGCTCGCCCCGCCCACGGACCACTCCGTGCAGGTCAGCCTGATCACCCAGGACGCCACCGGGCCGGTGAACCCGGCGGCCTCCATCGAGGTGGAGGACGTGGACGCGGCTCTCGAAGGGGCCCGTGCCGCCGGTCTGGAGATCCTGTACGGACCGGCGGACGAGGAGTGGGGAGTACGGCGCTTCTTCTACCGGGACCACGACGGCAACGTCGTCAACGTCCTCGCCCACCTCTGACCGCCGTGGCCGCCGCCTACCGTCGTACCGCCCCCGGCACACGCTCCCCCGACGCCCCCCGCACGCCGCCCGGCCGACCGGGGAGGCCCGGCGGACCGGCGGCGGACCCCACGCAGGCGTTCTCGCTGCGGCTCTTCGGCGCCGGGCTCGCCTCGGCCGAACTGATGACCTGCTTTTTGGGCCTGGAACTGGGCCTCTACGAAGCCCTGCGCCGCACCGGCCCCGCCACGGCCGCACAGGTGGCCGAGGAGGCCGACCTCGACGCCCGGATGGTCCGGGAGTGGCTGGAACAGCAGACCTGTGCCGGTGTGCTGACCGTCGACGTGCCCGAGGCACCGCCGGAGGCACGGCGGTTCACGCTGCCACCGGCACACGCGGAGGCGCTCCTCGACGCCGACAGCCCGAACTGGATCGCCCCGCTGGTCGTGATGCCCATCGGCGGCATGGCGTCCGTGCTGCCGCAGTTGGTGGAGGCCTACCGCGGTCGCCGGGGACTTCCGTACGCGGCCTACGGCGAGGCCCTGCGCGGCGGCCAGGCGGGCCTGAACCGCGGTGTCTTCGACCACCACCTGCCCGGCTGGATCAGCCGCCACCTGCCCGACATCGACGCCCGGCTGCGGGTCCCCGGCAGCAGCATCGCCGACGTGGCATGCGGCTCCGGCCTCTCCACCCTGGCCCTGGCCCGGATGTTCCCGGACGCCGAGGTGCACGGGCTCGACCTCGACGAGGCGTCGATCAGGGACGCCGAGGCGAACCTGGCCGCCACCGATCCCGCGGACGGCCTGCGCGACCGGGTCACGTTCCGGGCCAGTGACGCCGGTGACGCCGAGGTGACCAATGACGCCGGAACGGCCGGTCACACCCTGGTCTGCGTGTTCGACGCCCTGCACGACATGTCCGCGCCGGTGGACGTGCTGCGGGCCTGCCGTCGGCTGATGGCTCCCGGGGGCGCGGTGCTGCTGATGGAGCCGTCCGTCGGCGAGCGGTTCACCCCGGCCGCGTCGGACAGCGAGCGCTTCCACTACTCGGTGAGCGTGCTGCACTGCCTGCCCGTCGGTATGAGCCGGACGCCGAGCGCGGCCACGGGCACGGTGATGCGTCCGGACACCGTGCGCGCGTACGCCGCCGACGCGGGCCTGGCCACCCGCGTCATCGACGTGGGGCACCCGTTCCACCGGCTGTACCGACTCAGCGCCCTGCCGTGACGGGCGGTACGACAGCGGCTCCCGGCCTCACACGGAGGCCGGGAGCCGCTGTCGTACCGCGAGAGGGCGTCAGCTCCCCTCCGCACGGTCCTCGGCGATGCGGCGCGAGCCGCGCGGAGTGCCGACCTTGCCGGACCGCAGGTAGTCGGCGACCAGCGCGTTGACCTCGGTGGGCTTCTCCAGCAGGGACGCGTGGCCGCAGTTGCGGATCTCGGTGTACTCCGCGGTGGGGATCAGGTCAGCCAGCTCCCGCGACAGGTGCCGGGGCGCGACGATGTCGTGCTCCATGCCCACCACGAGCAACGGCGTCCGGACGGCGGCCACTTCCTCGTCGCTGGGCCGGAAGTCGGTGCTCGCCTCGGCGTGACCGATGGCGCCGTGCCCGCCCGACTCGGCCAGGCCCGCCAGCCCCTCCAGGTAGGGAGCGATGAACTGGTCGCGGTTGAGCGCGCGCGGCCCGAACAGGTACATCGCCCGGAAGGTCCCCTCCAGCAGGGCCGGGATCTTGTGCCCGTTCTTGAGCCGCTCCACCGCCTCGGCCTGGATGGCCTGTTGCAGCTTGCCGGGCTTCCACGGGACGCCGATGAGGGCGGCGCGCTCGATGAGGTCGGGGCGCTTCATCGCCAGCTCCAGCAGGATCATCGCACCCACCGAGTAGCCGATGTAGGTACAGGGGCCCAGCTCCAGCGCCTCGTTGAGCGCGGCCAGGTCCTGCCCGAGCAGTTCCACGGTGTACGGCGGAGGGGTCTCCTCGGACGGATGCACGCCGCGCAGGTCGAAGGTGACGACGCGGTAGCCGGCCTTCGTCAGCTGCGGCACCTGCATGGTCTCGAACAGGGATGCCTGGTGCTGGCCGGGCACGAGCACGACCACGGGGCCGTCCTCGGGACCGTAGACGTCGTAGCTCAGCGTGACGTCCGTGGGCAGGGTGACTTTCATGGTGTTTCCCTTCTGTGGGCGCTCAGCCGGTGACCAGGCGCTCGAAGTCCTGACGGTTGGGTCCGACGTGCTCGCGTCGGAGGTCGGGGTGTTCGCGCAGGAACGCGAGCACCCGGCGGGCCACCTTGCGGTCGCGCATCAGCTCGGCCGGGGTCAGCAGCATGTGGTAGACCCGCTCGGCGGCGACCCGGACGTGCTCGTCCTCCTCGCGCAGGACCGCGAGGGCGGTGAGCACGCGGGCGGTCAGCGAGTCGTCGTGCGCGCCGCCCGCGAGTTCGGCGAGCCGGGCGGCGTCGGTGGCGACCTGCTGCTCGAACCACTGACCCAGGCACTGCTCGGTGGCCTCGTGGGTCTCCGTCGCCCAGTCCACCGGGTCCTGGTCGAGGCGTCCGAGCCGTTCGGCGACGGTCTGGGCGTGCGCCAGGGCGAGGGAGACGCCTCGTCCGAAGGTGGGGTTGGTCTGTACGCAGGCGTCGCCCACCAGCGCGAAGCCGGTGACCAGCGGAGCGCCGTCCGCCGTGAGCGACCGGCGGCGGTTCTCCAGCCCGGCCATCGGCATCGGGTCGCCGACGGGTGTCGCACCGTGCAGCCAGTCGCGTACCGGGGGCACGCTGGCCAGGAAGCGGAGGTAGACCGCGCGCTCCAGCAGCCGGGTCCGTACGGGGTCGTGGGAGGACACGGTGGTCGACAGGTGGAAACGGCCGTTGTCCCCGGGGAAGGCCAGCACGGTGGCGAAGTCCAGCTCGTGCACCACCGGGGCCGCCAGGGACGGGAACCGCTGGTCGCCGCCCAGCGCGAACTCCTGGGCGATGTAGGAGAACCCGCAGGACTGGGCCGTCTCCCGGGGCGGGGCGCCACCGATCGCGGTGAGCCAGGCGGCCGCCGCCGACCTGCGGCCGGTGGCGTCCAGCACCACGTCGGCGGTCGCTTCACCGCCCTCCGCGAGGCGTACCCCGTGCACGTGGGGAACACCGTGCGGCGCATCGGTGCTCAGCAGACCGGTGGCCCGGTCCCGCAGCAGCGTGACCGCGGGGTCGGCGGCGACCCTGCGGCGCAGCGCGGCCTCGAAGACCAGCCGGCGGCTGAGCAGACCGAGGTCGTCGCCGCCGGTCTCCAGCTCCACGGGGACCGCGCCGCGGCCGGTCAGGTCCGCCAGCACCTCGGGGCACTCCTCCCGCAGCACCCCGATGCCCAGGCCGAGCAGGGCGTGCCCCTGACGGGCGTGCGGCACTCCGCGCCGTTCCCAGTCGGCCACCTCGGCGTGGGCCCCGCCGCCGGGTGGCGGGCCGTCCCGTTCGACGAGCGTCACGCGGTGTCCGCGCTGGGTGGCGAAGGTCGCGAGAGCCAGACCGGCCACCCCCGCGCCCAGTACGACGACGTCCGCCATGCTCAGCCGCGCTTCACGAGCATCGCGAAGCGCCGCGTGGCGACGACCGTGCACACCGCCGTGAGGCCGAGGGTCCAGGCGGCGGTGCCGAGCACCGGCGCGGTCAGGGCGCCCTGGTGGGAGAGCCCGACGAGCGCGTCGGTCGCCAGGGAGACGGGGTTGACGCTCACCACGGGCTGTATCCAGTCCGGGAAGGCCTGCAGCGGTACGTAGCCGGTGGACATCAACGTCAGGACGAGCGTGGGCATCTGCACGTAGCGCACGATGATGCCGGGGTGCTGGGCGACGAGCGCGACGGCGACGGCCAGCGCGCTGCACATCATCCCGAACAGCGCCACGATGCCGAAGAAGCCGAGGACCGCCGGCAGCCCCTGGGAGAACCGGAAGCCGACCGTGTGGGCGACGAGCGTCACCAGGACGGCCACTGCCATGATGCGTACGAAGTCGCCTCCGATCCGCCCGAAGACGTACGCGCGCATGTCCAGCGGCATCGCGCGCAGCCGGTTGAACACGCCACTGCGGATGTCGCTCCACAGGGCGATCGCGGTGGTGAGGATCGAGGAGAACGCCGTGGTGAGCACGATCAGCGGGGCGAGCCGGCGAACGTAGTCGACGTCCTGGGTGTCGCGCACCAGCACGCTGAAGGCGGCCAGCAGCATGAAGAGCTGAAGCAGTGGAAAGGCGACGGTGACGATGATCATCATCCGGTTGCGGACGAACTGGCGGATCACCCGTCCGGCGATGATCGCGGAGGCCCCGGCCAGGGTGGTCGGTTCGGGCGAGGGGGACGGCAGCACCGTCGGTGCGACGGGCCCCGGTGACTGCACGGTCATCGGATGGCCACCTTCCTGAAGGCGACGGTCGTGGTCCACGAGAAGAGGGCGACGAGCCCCACCAGCCAGGCGAGGCCGGGCAGCGTCGCGCCCCAGGTGAGTTCGGCGGTCGACAGGGCGCGCAGCGCGTCGATCACCCCGGACACCGGCGACGCCGAGACGATCGGCTGGAGCCAGCCGGGGAAGAGGTCCGCCTCGACGAAGCCGGTGGAGAGCACCAGCAGCGGCAGGTACGGCAGGTGGAGCACCGCGCTGAGCGCCTCCAGGTTGCGCAGGCGCAGCGCGATGGTGGCCGTGGCCAGCGACAGGGCGACGGTGAACGCCACGGCGAACACGACGAATCCCAGTGCGGCGAGCACTCCGTGGTCGAAGCGGAACCCGACCAGATGCCCGGCGAGGACGACCGCGACGCTGGACAGGAGCCCTTGCAGCGCCACGACGGCCAGGTGCGCCAGGCTCATCGCGCGCATGTCGACCGGGCTGGTCAGCAGGCGGGAGAAGACGCCGCTGGAACGGTCGGCGGCCAGGTCGGTGGCGCTCCCGATGGCCACGAACATCAGGGCCTGGACCAGGACGGTCGGGGTGACGAAGCGGCCGAAGTCGATGCCCCGTTCGTCGAGCATGCCGGCGAAGGTGCAGTAGAAGATGGCGAAGAAGAGCAGCGGCTGCACCACGGTGGCGACCAGTCCGCCCCGGGAGAACGAGCGCACCCGCACCCGGTCGAAGAGCACCTGGAAGTCGTGCTGCCAGCCCGCCGGGCGGCCCGGTGGCGGCGGGGCACCGGGCACCGCGGCGACGTCGGTGGTGGTGCTCATCGGCTGGCCTCCTTCTCGATCGGCTCGGTGAACGCGAAGAAGACCTCGTCGAGCGTCGGCTTGGTCACCTCGATGTCGGCGATCCCCAGCCCCTTTCCGTCCAGCCGGGCGAGCACCCCGGCGACGTCCTCGGGACGCGACATGGGCACGGCGACCTTGTCGCCCTCGGCGGTCACGCCCGGCAGTTCACCGAGGGCGAGGCGCGCCGCTTCGGCGTCGGCGGCGCTGGTCAGGGTGAGCCGGCACATGAGGCCGCCCACGTCCCGCTTGAGCTCGTCCGACGAGCCGTCCGCGAGGACGCGGCCCTTGTCGATGACGACGATGCGGTCGGCGAGCTGGTCGGCCTCCTCCAGGTACTGCGTGGTGAGCAGGACGGCGACCCCCCGTGCGGCCTCGGCCCTGACCATCTCCCACAGGAGTTTGCGGCTGCGCGGGTCGAGGCCGGTGGTCGGCTCGTCCAGCACCAGCACCGGCCGGGGGACCACCAGGCTGACGGCGAGGTCGAGGCGTCGCCGCATACCGCCGGAGAGGTACGCGACGGGGGTGTACGCCGCTTCGCCCAGCTCGAACCGCTCCAGCATCTCCCCCGCCCGCTGCTGGGCCTCGCCCTTGCCCAGGCCCAGCAGCCGGCCGAAGAACACCAGGTTCTCGCGCGGGCTGATCTGTTCGTCGAGGGCGGCGAACTGGCCGGTGACGGCGATGTTCGCGCGCACCAGGGACGGGTCGGTGCCGGGGTCGTTCCCCAGGACGCGGATGGTGCCGCCGTCGGGCTGCAGCAGTGTGGTCAGGCAGTTGATGAGGGTGGTCTTGCCCGCTCCGTTGGGGCCGAGCAGGCCCACCACGGTTCCGGTGGGAATCCGCAGCGACACCCGGTCGAGCGCGGTCTGTTGGCCGAATCGCTTGGTGAGGTCCGAGAGGGAGATCGCCTCGGTCATCGTGGCTCCTTCATTCCTTCATGGCGTCGTCGTGCTCGGATGGGTGGTGGCGATCACGACGGCGTCCGGACCTCGACCTGGCTCAGGACGTACGTGAGCACCTGTTCGGTGGTCTGGATGGCACGTCCGGTCTGCTCGTCGATCGGCGGCAGGTCGAAGTCGTCCTCGATCGCGAACGCCATCTCCAGCAGGGCCAGGGAGTGGAACCCGAGGTCCTCGACCAGACGCATGTCTTTGCCCGGCTCGAACCGCCCCCGCTCGGGGGCGAGTTGCTCGATGATCGCGAGCACGGTCTCGCGCACCTCTTCGCTGGAGTAGGACATGTGGTCTCCTGTTCTGGGGGCCGGTCGGGCAGTGGTGTTCCGGGGCCGGTCAGGCGGGAGCGTCGGTCGTGGCGGGCACCGCGTCGAAGGCGTGCTCCTGGCTGAGGCGCTGCCAGAGCTGACGGCGGCGGCTCTTGCCGCTGCTCGTGCGGGGGATCTCACCGCGCGCCACCCGGGCGACGTGCCGGCGGGTGCCGGGGCAGGCGGCGGCGAGCACGTCCTCAGCCACTTCGGCGGCCCGGCTGTCGAGTCCTTCCAACACGGCCACGGCGTGCGGGCGTCCGTCCGCCTCACCGAGCACGACGCAGACCCTGCTCAGGTTGAGTCCGGCCCGCCCGAGCATCAGCTCGACGTCCTCGGCGAAGAGCGAGCGGGCGTGGACCTTGACGCTGTCGCCGAGCCTGCCCAGCACGTGGAACTCGCCCGCCAGCTCGAAGGCGACGTCGCGGGTGAGGAGCCGTCCGTTCTCGAAAGCGGTGCTCTCGGCGGAGCCGTCCGCGAGATAGCCGTCGGCCAACGAGGAGCCGGAGACGGCCAGTTCGCCGACGTGTCCCTGGGGCAGCGGTTCTCCGTCCTCGCCGACGACCTGCACCGTCAGGCCGTCCAGTGCCCGGCCGCAGCTCATCACCTGGACCGTCTCCCGGTCCGTGGCCCCGGCCGCGAGGCTCACCCGCGCTCCGATCGTCAGGTCGTCCCGGTGCACGCGGGCCGCGCGCGGGACCTCCTCGACGGGCACCCCGGTGACGGCGAGCGTGCTCTCGGCGAGGCCGTAGGCGGGGGTGAGGGCGCGCGGGGAGAGGCCGTGCGGGCGCATCAGGTCGGTGAAGCGGGTCACCAGCGCGGGGTCGATGCGTTCGGCCCCGACGATGACCGCCCGGGTGCGGGACAGGTCGGCGCCTTCGAGGTCGGCGTGGCCGACGCGGTCCACGATGCGCTGCAGGCCGAACGCCGGGGTGGCGGTGATCGTGGCGGGCCGGTCGACCCGGTTGGCGTCGAAGCGGGTGACGTACGACAGCGGGTGGCGCAGGAAGGTCTCCGGCCTGCACACCGCGAGCCGGTTGTTGCCGGAGACAGGCACCACCAGGCAGCCGATGAGCCCCATGTCGTGGTGCATCGGCAGCCAGGAGCACCAGGAGTCGTCTCGGCCCGCCCGCTCCCAGGCGCGGATCGCGGCGGTGTTGGCGTCGAGTGCGGCGTGGCTGATCCTCACTCCGCGCGGCCGGCCCGAGCTGCCCGAGGTGAACTGGACGAGGGCCTGCTCGTCGGGCGCCCGTCGGCCGGGCTCGCCCAGGGCCAGCTCCTCCAGAAGCAGTACGCGCGTACGCGGCGCGGTCTCGGCGAGCACGTCCACGGCGTAGTCGTGGTGGGCGGCGTCCACCACCACGGTTCCGGCGTCCACGGCGGTGACGGCGGCGCGGACGTGCGCGCGGGCGGCCTCGCCCGACATCCGCGTGGGGGGCGCCAGTACGCTCACCACACATCCGGCGGCCTGCACCCCGTAGAAGGCGGCGATGAGGTCGGGTCCGGTGGAGCACAGCAGCGGCACGACGGCCCCGCGGGGCACGCCCTCCCCGATCAGCCCGCCCGAGATCCTGCTCGCCGCGTCGGCGAGCTGGGGGTAGGGCCGGTACGTGTGGGACGTCTCGTCGAACATCTCCACGCCGGTGTCGTCGCGGGGTGCGTCGAGCCAGCTCAGCGTATGTGGTCGGCTCATCCATCACTCCTCGGCGGGGTGTCCCGGAAAGCCGGGAACTCTTCGGCGACGCTCGTGACGATAGAAGCGATCACAGAGGCGGCCGTCGTCTCTTTCACGCCTCTGTTCGTCCCGGGCGGTGCCCCCCGACGGGCCGGAAGACTGGCCGCCATGGATGAGTTCACGCCGTGGAGCGACGAGGACGCCGCCCGCTACCGGGCCGCCGGGATCTGGCGGGGGGTGCCACTGGGCGACGCGCTGACGAAGGCGGCGCTGGCCTTTCCCGACAGGACCGCGGCCGTGGACCGCCGACGCCGTGCCACGCACGGCGAGGTGCACGCCGAGGCCGACGAGATCGCACACGGTCTCCTGGCCATGGGGGTGAACCCCGGCGACCGCGTCATGGTCCAGCTCCCGAACGTCGTCGAGTTCCTCACCGTCACGGTGGCGATGTTCCGGGCGGGCGTCATCCCGGTGTTCGCGCTGCCGGGGCACCGGGAGAGCGAGGTGCGGCACCTCATCGAGGCCTCCGGCGCGGTCGGCTACGTCACCGCAGGCCGCTTCCAGGGCTTCGACTACCGCACCCTCGCCCGCCACGCCGCGTCCCTGCCCGGCGTCCGCACGGTGATCGTGGCGGGCGACAGCGAGGACCACACACCTCTGGACCGGGTGTGCGCCCAGGGCGCCGACGGCGGACCGCTGCCCGGGGTCGATCCGTCCGGTGTCGCGTTCCTGCTGCTCAGCGGCGGCAGCACCGGCAAGCCCAAGCTGATTCCGCGTACGCACGACGACTACCTCTTCAACATCGCCGCCTGCGCCCGGGCTCTGGAGTTCGACGCGGAGAGTGTGTACCTGGCGGTGAACCCGGCGGCCCACAACGCCGCCCTGGGGTGCCCGGGAGTGCTCGGCGCGCTGCTGGTGGGCGGCAAGGCAGTGCTGGCCGCGAGCCCCTCCCCCGACGAGGTGTTCCCGCTGATCGAACGGGAGGGCGTCACCCACACCACCGTGGTGCCCGCCCTCGCGGCGCTGTGGTCCAAGGTCGCGGAGAACCGCCCGGTGGACATGAAGGGGGTGCTCCTCCAGGTGGGCAGCTCCAAGTTCGACGAGCAGGCCGCCGGGCGCACGCAGTCCGCGCTCGGCTGCCGGATCACGAACTGGTTCGGCATCGGCGAGGGCCTGCTCACCTACACGCGCCTGGACGACCCGCAGGAGGTGGTGCACGGCACCGAGGGCCGCCCGCTGTCCGAACTCGACGAGATCCGCCTGGTCGACGAGGAGTTGCGCGAGGTCCCCGAGGGTGCGGTGGGCGAACTGGTCACGCGGGGCCCGTACACCATCAACGGCTACTGGAACGCGCCCGAGGCGAACCGCACCTCGTTCACCCCCGACGGCTTCTTCCGCACCGGCGACCTCGCCCGGCTCACCCCCGAGGGCAATCTGGTGATCGTCGGGCGCGCCAAGGACGTGATCAACCGGGGCGGCGAGAAGGTGTCACCCGACGAGATCGAGGGGCACCTGCGCACCCACGAGGCGATCGACGACGCCGCGGTGGTGGCCCGGCCGGACGCGGAACTCGGCGAGGCCACCCTCGTGTTCGTGACCCCCCGCGCGTCGGGGAAGGCGCCGTCACTGGTGGAGATCAAACGGTACCTGGCGGGCAGGGGGCTGGCCGCGTTCAAGCTGCCCGACGAGGTGCGCGAGCTGCCGGTGCTGCCGCGAACCCCGGTCGGCAAGATCGACAAGGTGGCGCTGCGGGCGACGGCGGTATCCGGTTGACCCGTACGACGGCGGACTCCAGCGTGCTCCGGACCCTGCTGCCGGCGTACGCGTCGGCCGGGGAGACCACGTGCGAGCTGACCGGCCCTGAACTCTTCGAGGCGGAACGGCGGCAGGTGGCCGACGTGTTGCCCGCGCGCCGTGCCGAGTACGCCACGGTCCGGCGGGTGGCACGCGCCTGCCTGGCCGAGCTGGGTGTGCCGCCCGTTCCGCTGGTGCGCGGCGTCGATGGAGCGCCCCGGTGGCCGGCCGGGACGGTCGGCTCCCTGACGCACTGCCGGGGCT
>NZ_BAAHCA010000063.1:0-12310 GCF_054776295.1 Streptomyces sparsus | reverse complement strand
GCCGGCGTCTCACGGAACGGACATCGCCACCCGGCCCCCGCGTACGCGTTACGCTCACGTGCGTGGCTGAGATCCGGATTCCCGCTGACATCAAGCCCGCCGACGGACGTTTCGGTTCGGGCCCCTCCAAGGTGCGAGGCGAGGCGCTCGACGCCCTGGCCGCCACCGGTACCTCCCTGCTCGGCACCTCGCATCGCCAGGCCCCGGTGAAGAACCTGGTCGGCCGGGTCCGCGAAGGCGTGTCCGAGCTGTTCTCCCTGCCCGACGGCTACGAGGTGGTGCTCGGCAACGGCGGCTCGACCGCCTTCTGGGACATCGCGACGCACGGCCTGATCGAGGCCAGGTCGCAGCACCTGTCGTTCGGCGAGTTCTCCTCGAAGTTCGCCAAGGCCGCGAGCGCCGCGCCCTGGCTGGCCGAGCCGACGGTCGTCAAGTCCGAGCCCGGCACCCACCCCGAGGCGCACGCCGAGGCCGGCACCGACGTCTACGCGCTGACCCACAACGAGACCTCCACCGGCGTCGCGGCCCCCATCCGTCGGGTCGCCGGAGCCGACGAGGGCTCCCTCGTCCTGGTGGACGCCACGTCCGGCGCGGGCGGCCTGCCCGTGGACATCAGCGAGAGCGACGTCTACTACTTCGCCCCGCAGAAGTCCTTCGCCGCGGACGGCGGACTGTGGCTCGGCGTGTTCTCGCCGGCCGCCCTGGACCGCGCCGCGCGCATCGCGGACAGCGACCGGCACATCCCGGCCTTCTTCGACCTGCCCACCGCGATCGACAACTCGCGGAAGAACCAGACCTACAACACCCCGGCGCTGGCAACCCTCTTCCTGCTGGCCGACCAGCTGGACTGGATCAACGGCCAGGGCGGTCTGGACTGGGCCGTGAGCCGCACCGCGGCGTCCTCGCAGGCCCTGTACGGCTGGGCCGAGGAGTCCAAGTACGCCACCCCGTTCGTGACCGACCCGGCACAGCGCTCGCAGGTCGTCGGCACCATCGACTTCAGCGACGAGGTCGACGCCGCCGCCGTCGCCAAGGTGCTGCGCGCCAACGGCATCGTCGACACCGACCCCTACCGCAAGCTGGGCCGCAACCAGCTGCGGGTCGCGATGTTCCCGGCCGTCGACCCGGCCGACGTCCAGGCCCTCACCGCCTGCGTCGACCACGTCATCGAGCAGCTCTGAGCACCGGGTCGGGCGCCCCTCCGGCCCTCCGACCCGCCGCACGCAGGCCCGGCAGCGTCGCTGCCGGGCCTGTTTTGCCCGCGCAGAGGGCGGGTACCCGCCGCCTCATGGCTACTCCGACGACAGGACTCGCGAACTTCGCATCCCAGAAGCGGGTGCGCCTGACCACGTACGGCCGCGACGGCACGCCGCAGGGGTACACCGCGAACCTCGCCGTCGAGGGCGACCGCGGCTACTTCCGGACGTACAGCCGCGCCGACAAGAACGAGCACCTGCGCCGCTACCCGGAGGTCGAGATCGTGCCCGCCACGATGGACGGCACCCCGGCCGGCGCGCCGCTCAAGGCCCGGGTGAGACGCCTGGAGGGCCAGGAGGCACGGCACGCGGCCCGCCGACTGGCCCGCAAGCACCCCCTGATGCACGGCGTGCTGGTTCCGATCGGTTACGCCCTGAAGCTGGACCGCCCGGTCCACTACGAACTGCGCCTCATCGGCGAGTAGGCGGCCCGCGGGCCCCCACGGCAGCCCCTCGGCCCTCGGTGGCCGCCGGGGAGGGGACGGCGCCGGCCGGGCGGACCTCGCCCGGTTGCCGGTTGCTCAGGGCCGTCGGCCGGGCCGCAGCAGGAAGAGCGCGGCACCCGCGGCGAAGAGGACCGTGACCACCGTCCAAGCCGTGCCGTTCTCCGTCGCTGCGCGTGGCCACTCCCACCATCGGGCGTCGGTACCCCGGGCCCCGGGCGAACCGATCAGGAACGCGGGCACCGCCTGGGCGACGGGGAGGAACCAGGAAAGCCGAGCACCGAGCACGGCAGCGGAGACCGCCGCCAGCCCCGTGAAACCCAGCAGGTTCCGGAGAGCCAGCGGGACGGCGCCAGCATCCTGGGACAGGAGCAGAGCCAGGCAGGTGAGGGCCGCGGCGACCGCGAGGGCGACAGCCACATGCAGGCCGAGGACACGGTGCCGAGGCACGGCAGCGCTGTGGGAGAAGTCCGCCATGTTGTCGATGGTCGACATCAGCACCCCCACGCCGAGGAGCAGGGGGACGAATCCTGCTCCGGTGGCCGGGATGGGCCGGTCACCACCGACGTTGGGGAACAGGACGGCCTCACCACCCCACCACGTCAGAGCCACCGTGCAAGCCGCCATGAAGAGAAGGGACCGCGCGCCGTGATGGGACCTGAGATGACTACGGAGCGGTGAGAAACCTCGATCGACCGTCAGCACGATGCCCGCATTTCCTTGACCCACTTCTTGGCGAGTTCGATCTGCTGTGCCTCTGGAAGGTCCATGGCTTCACGAACGTCCTGTTGCCACGACGTGTCCCCCGAGTACTCGTAGGAAGGCAGAGCGGACGATCCTGATGCCCTTGCCTCAAGCCACGCCTCGAGTTTCAGCCCTGCCTCCACCCGGACTTGCATCTCCTCCTGGGACTCCGACTCGCACCACTTCTTGTGCGATTCGGTCATCTCGACCAGGACGGTGTGGAGCAGGTCTCCTGACCCGTGGTCCAAGGTGAAGCCACCGGTTCCGGAATTTTCCAGCCCCTGCTCCATATAGCGTGCGGGAGAGGGGAGGACTCCTTCGGCGGCCTGTGCGGCCTTCTCCGTTGCCTCGACCGCTTCCGGGAGGCGGTCCGCGTGCTCGGGCCACACACAGACGACGCCTCCGTCACCCTGAGCGCATACCGGCTCCTCGGTCTGCCTGCTCTGCAGCAGAAGGCTGTCACTCCCCGGCATGGCGACGATGGCGACCAATGTCGCGGCGGAGAAGAAGACACCCGTGCCCGAAGTGGCTTTCCGGCGCCCGTTCGACTCCAGAGCCCAGCCGACGGTGCAAGCGGCTGCCAGTGCCAGAGCCATGACGGCGAGACGCCAGGCAAGGTGCACGGGCGAAAGGCGCACGTCGATCGAATGGTAGAAGGCGATGTTCGCCAGCGGCGACGAGTTGGAGCTGAACACCAGAGTGAAAAGCAGGAAGCCGCCGATCGCCGCGACAGCCCCGGTGAACCGGGTAGGCGCGACGCGACCGACGAGATGCCCCAGCGCGAGTGCGAGAACAATGCCGCTGAGACCGAACAGTGTGTAATCGAGCCACGGTCCGCCTGGTGCTCCCACTGTCGCGATCCAGGCGCAGGCTGTGCACAGCACATACACGAGGCAGAGCCACGCGGCGTCAGCAGCCAGTCGGGTCAGTTCCACCTGCGGCAGTGGTCGAGCGGCCAGCAGCAGGTCGGAGCCGCTGCGGCGCAGTCGGGACGACTGCTGGGCGGCAAGGCCCACTCCGGCAATCATCAGCGGCACCGCCGCCCGGGTGGCCGCAGCAGAGGTCTCCGGCCAGGACCCCTGCCAGGGGCCGCCGACGAGGAAGACCATCGCCGCGGCAGCGGCGAACAGCGGAAGCGCCGCCCAGCGCACCGGGGTGCGTCGGAACTCGACGAGGAAACCGGTCACTGGGCACCCGCCCGGCCCTCCACGGAAGGTGCGCCGAGGGCCACGGCGTACCCGCGCTCCAGCGGGGTGTCCCCCGGCGCGTCAGCGGTACCGAGGGCTTGCAACTCATCCGGGGAGCCCGTGAAACGCAGGGCCCCCTCGTACAGCACGCCCATCCGCGCACATGTGTGCGCCACGTCTTCGACGAGGTGTGTGCTCAGCAGGACACAACTGTCCCGAGCCAGGTCGCGCACCAACTCACGGAACCTGACGCGCTGGTGCGGGTCGAGCCCCGTGGTGGGTTCGTCCAGGACGATCAACCTGGGACGTCCGGTGATCGCCTGGGCGATGCCGGCCCGTCGCAGCATGCCGCCGGAGAGCTTGCGCAGCGGAGTGCCCGCCTGGCCCCCGAGTTCCACGCGCTCGATGGCCTCCGCTGCCGCCTCCGGGATGCGGTGTCGCGGTACTTCACGCAACCACGCGCAGTGCCGCACGAAGTCTGTGACGGTGAAGTCGGCCGGGTGGGCGAAGCTCTGCGGAAGGTACCCGATCTCGCGTCGTGCCCTACGCAGCTGCTTGAGTGTTCGGACTTCCTGGTCGAATAGTCTGAGAGTTCCGGAAGCTGGCCGGCTCGCAGTGGCGAGGCTGCGCAGGAACGTGCTTTTTCCAGCGCCGTTCGGGCCGAGCAGCCCGAACGCGCCAGCCTCGAGCGTGAGACTCAGGCCCTGGATTACCTGCTTTCCCCGGTATCCCTGGTGCAGATCGTTCACTTCAACCAACGGCATACGGCGTTCTCCTCGACGTTGAAGGTGCCGTCGGGAGCGTGGTGCTTTCCCGGCCGAGGGCCGGTGCGTTCAGCGAGTCGAAGGCGACGCATGCGGCGCTCGCGTCTACTGCCGCGCCCTCACGTCTCCGCTCGCTTTCACTCACCCTGACGTGCCCCGCCGGGCACGTCTCGGCCGTGTTCGACGATAGGTGTACAAGATCCTCTGTGCAGCACCAAGATCAATGTTGACCGAAAAAGAAGGATCGAACCGCTCGCGGCGACGGTGTGCTGGGTGACATTTTCACCCTATTTCTTCATTGTGTGCGCGAGGACCGGTGAGGTGATGGCTGAAACGGTTCAAGGAAATCGCACGATGCGATGCTGTTTGTGTTTGGTTGTCCGGAATGGAATCGGGGCCGGTCTGTGCCGACCATCCGGACGAGGTCAAGCACGCCGGCGGGAGAGTGTGCGCAGGCCCAGCCAGGCTGCGAGGGCGACTGCGACGATGACCGCCCCCTTGAAGGCGCTGCCCGAGTCCTCGGAGTCCCCGGCTCCGGTTCCCTGGTCGCCGTTCGTGCCGCCCTTGCCGTCGTCCGTGCCGTCGCCGGTGGTGTCCTCGGGCTCGGCGACGTCCGCCGGCAGCAGGTCGCCGGACAGCTCGACCGGTCGCACCTCGCTGCTCTCGCCCTCGGTGCCGAACATCAGCGTGCGGCCGTCCGGCGTGAAGGCCACGGACTCGCCCTGCCGCTGGATGGGGACCCGGAGCCGGTCGATCCGTTTCGGCACGCCGTCCTTCCAGTCGTACATGATGCCGCCGAAGTAACCGCGCACCGCGAGCCGGCTGCCGTCGGGTGAGAACGCCGCGTCGGTCGCCCAGAGGTCGATCTCGGCGACCCGCTCGAAGGTGTTCACGCCTTCGGGGGACAGCTTCTCCGGGCCCCGGTAGAGCCCGTTGCCGTCCTCGTGCTTGCCCACGATGTGGACGCGGCCGGTCACCGGGTGGACCGCCAGCGACTCGGCGTCGCGCGGGCCGTCCGCGTAGCGCACGGTGAAGCGGGTGGGGGTGAGGGTCTGGTCGCTGAGCTTCGACGGCTCCGGGAAGCGGTAGATCCACACCTCGGGCCAGGTGCCGCCGAGGTTGTCGCCGATGTCCGCGACGTGGACGTTGCCGTCCGGGCCGAGCGAGATCGCCTCGATGTCCCGCCCCTCGAAACCGCTGAGCGTCACGGTGGCGACCGTGCGTCCGGTGCGGCTGTCCACCGCGTACACGTTCAGCGGCTCGTACCCGCTGTCGTTGTGCGTCCAGTAGACGTGCTCGTGGAGGCGGCTCGCCGCCAGCCCGCTGGACTCCACGATCCGCGGATCCTCGATGGTGAAGGCCTCCGGCTCGTCCGCCGCCACCGCCACCCCGGACGACCCGGCGACCGCCCCCGTCATCAGGAGCAGCGCCGCACCCGCCGCACACGCACCCATTCGCATGCCCCAAGACTGCCACCCGCCCGCCGCGAACCGGTGACCGGCATCACGTCGCCGGGCGGGGGCGGGGTCCGGCAGGATGACGAGGTGCGGATCATGTGCGTGGGCGACTCGATGACGATAGGCAGTGCCGGTGACTACACCTGGCGCTACCGGCTGTGGCAGCACTACAGCCGCACCTACGGCGGACCGTTCCACCTGGTGGGCCCGCGGACCGAGCTGTACGAGGACTCGCAGGAGTACGCCGACCCGGCCTTTCCCGAGAAGGCCCGCGGACACCTCGCCGGCTGGGGGGAGGGCTGGCACCACATGGCGCCGCTCATCGAGGACGCCGTCCGCAGGCACCGCGCCGACACCCTGCTGGTGTCGCTGGGTCTCATCGACCTCGGTTTCTACACCGACGCCGAGCAGACGGCGGGCAACGTCGAGCGCTTCCTGACGGCCGCGCGTGCGGCGTCGCCCCGCGTCCGGGCGGTGCTGCTGCCGGTGATACCCAACGTGCGGGCGGCGGGTGACCCGCGGTTCGCGGCCGAGTGCGGACGCTTCAACGTGCTGCTGGCCAAGACGGTCGCCGACCTCGACACCCCGCAGTCGCCGCTGCTGCTGGCGTCCGCGCCCGTCGACTTCCGGACCGACCGCGACACCTACGACGGCACGCACCCCTCACCCAGCGGCGAGCACCTGCTCGCGGCGGCCTTCGTGGACGCCATGTACCAGGCGTGGGACATCGCCGAACCCTACGAAACGCCCTCCTCCCGGTAGCCCGCCGCACCGGTGACCGGAGCGGATGCCACCTTCGGGTGGGCGGGCGCAGGGCCCGCCCACCCGGTCGCGTGACCGGGCCGGCGGAGGAGGCTCGCCCCGGCGCGTCCGACGGGGCGCTTCCCCTCAGGAGGGGAAGCGCCAGGCGACCCAGCGCCAGGCGAACTCCAGCAGGACGGACGCGGCGACGGCGACACCGACCGCGGTCAGGGGCATCGTCAGGCCGACCAGCTTCAGCTTGAAGAACTCCTGGAGCCACGGAGTGACGAGTACCACGACGAAGCCGAAGCCCATGGTCAGCACCAGGCCCGCCCGCCACCAGGTGTAGGGCCGGGCGACGATGGCCAGCACCCACATCGCGACCAGGAACAGCGTCAGGGTGGCGGCGCTGGTCTCTGCGTCCAGGGCGTCGGCACCCGTGTAGTGGCTGCGGGCCAGCAGGTAGGTGCTGAAGGTGGCGGTGCCGGCGATCAGCCCGGACGGCACCGCGTAGCGCATCACCCGGCGCACGAAGTGCGGGGCGGCGCGTTCCCTGTTGGGCGCGAGCGCCAGGAAGAAGGCGGGCACGCCGATGGTGAGGGTCGACAGCAGCGTCAGGTGCCGGGGCAGGAACGGGTAGGGCACCTGCCAGCAGATGACCAGTACGGCCAGCAGCACCGAGTAGACCGTCTTGGTGAGGAACAGGTTGGCGACCCGCTCGATGTTGCCGATCACCCGGCGGCCTTCGGCCACCACCGACGGCAGCGTGGCGAAGCTGTTGTTGAGCAGCACGATCTGCGCCACTGAACGGGTGGCCTCCGAGCCGGCCCCCATGGCGACGCCGATGTCCGAGTCCTTCAGGGCCAGCACGTCGTTGACGCCGTCGCCGGTCATCGCCACGACGTGGCCGCGGGTCTGGAGGGCCGTCACCATGTCCCGCTTCTGCTGGGGTGTGACCCGGCCGAAGACGGCACCCTGCTCGACGGCGTCGGCCATGGCCTCCGGGTCGGTGGGCAGGTGGCGGGCGTCCACCGGGGCGTCGGCACCGGGCAGGCCCAGCTTCGCCGCGACCGCGCCGACTGACACCGCGTTGTCGCCGGAGATCACCTTCGCGGCGACGCCCTGCTCGGCGAAGTAGCGCAGGGTGTCCGCGGCTTCCGGCCGCAGCCGCTGCTCCAGCACGACCAGCGCGTACGGTTCGACGTCGTGTGCCACCCGGCTGTCGTCCAGTGCCCGGTCCGACCTGGCCAGCAGCAGCACCCGCAGGCCCTGCGCGTTGAGGTCGTCCACCTTCGCCAGTGCCGGATCGTCGGCGGCCAGCAGCACGTCAGGAGCGCCCAGCAGCCAGCTCGACGGGGAGCCGTCCCGCTCGGTGAACGCGGCGCCGCCGTACTTGCGGGCGGAGGAGAACGGCAGGGAGCCGGTCCGGTCGAGTCCGCTGCCGGCGTCCGGGGGGCAGGCGTCGATGACGGCCTGGAGACTGGCGTTGGGCCGCGGGTCGGCCGCACCGAGCGCGCCCAGCACCTGCCGCACGTACGCCTCGTCGGTGTCGGCGAGCAGCCGCAGCTCGGCCACGTCCATGCCGCCCTCGGTGAGGGTGCCCGTCTTGTCCAGGCAGACGACGTCCACCCGGGCGAGCCCTTCGATGGCGGGCAGTTCCTGGACCAGGCACTGCTTGCGGCCCAGGCGGACCACACCGATGGCGAAGGCGACGGAGGTGAGCAGGACCAGCCCCTCCGGCACCATCGGTACGATGCCGGCGACCATGCGCCGCACCGCCTCGTCCAGGTCGCGGCTCTGCACGAGCGTCTGGCTGATGATCAGCCCGATGGCCGCCGGGACCAGCATGTACGTGATGTAGCGCAGGATGGTGCTGATGCCGCTGCGCAGCTCGGAGTGGACGAGCGTGAAGCGGGACGCCTCCTCGGCGAGCTGCGCCGCGTAGGCCTCCCGGCCGACCTTGGTGGCGGTGAACGCGCCGCCGCCGGCGACCACGAAGCTGCCGGACATCACCGGATCCCCGGGGTGCTTCAGCACGGGATCGGCCTCACCGGTGAGCAGCGACTCGTCCACCTCGAGGCTGTCGGACTCCACCACCTGCCCGTCGACGACCACCCGGTCGCCGGGGCCCAGCTCGACGAGGTCACCCAGCACGATCTCGCCGGTGGGCACCGCTTTGCTGCTGCCGTCCCGTCGCACGACGGGCTTGGCCTCCCCGATGACGGCGAGGTTGTCCAGCGTCCGCTTGGCGCGCAGCTCCTGGATGATGCCGATACCGGTGTTGGCGATGATCACGAACCCGAACAGGCCGTCCTGGATGGGCCCCACCACGAGGATGATCGCGAAGAGCACACCGATGATGGCGTTGAAGCGGGTCAGGACGTTGGCCCGGACGATCTCCGCGGCCGATCTCGACGAGCGCACGGGCACGTCGTTGACCTGGCCCTTGGCGACCCGTTCGGCCACCTCCGCCGTGGTCAGTCCGGTCAGGGATCGGGGGGCGGACGGGCCGTTGATCGGCCCGCTCCGCCCCTTCTCGGTGTCAACGCGCTGCGTCATGCTCCGAACGTTAAACGGGAACGGCGGAATACGCGTACTTTCTTGTCGGACGTGAGGGGCCGACCGGGCTTCGAGGGGCCGGTGGGACCGGCCGTGCGCCTGGTGCGGGGCGTGCCGGAGGGGTGTGCGTGAGCGGCGGCGGTGACGGCCGCCCGCGGGCTCGGCGGCTACCGGTCGTCGTCGGGTGAGGGGCCGTGCGGCGGCGGCGCCGACCGGTCCGGTGAGCCGTCCGGATCGCCGGCCGGGGCCGCGTCCCGGGCGGCCTCAGCCTTGGGATTCCGGGGCGTGTCGCTCTCGGAAGCCCCGGCGGTCCGGCGGAGGGAGGCCTCGCGGGCGCGGACGTACCAGAGGCCGATCAGGCCGAGGCCACCACCGGCCAGGCAGGTCCAGATCCACCAGTCGTGACCGCGGTCGGCGTACCAGCCGTAGAAGGGGAGCTGCACGAGGAACAGCGCGAACCACACCAGTGTGAGACCGGTCACTGTGGCGGTGATGTTGCCCTCCAGCGGCTCGGGGGCCTCCCGGTCGCCGTTGGTCCACCTGTCCAGACGCATCGTCTCGGTCGCCCTCCCGCTTGTGGTGGCCCCAGCGTAACCGTGGCCGGCTCCGCGCCTCCGGCCGACTCGGGCCCGCCCCCGGACCGGGCGGCCCCGGCCGCCCGGCACGGGCGCGGGGGAGCGGTGCAGGTGGGGGAGCGGGGTGGGTTCAGCTCAGCCGGTAGAAGCGTTCCGTCTCCTCCACGGCCGTCTTGAAGCGCTCGTCGAAGTCGTCGCGCCGCAGCGCCCGGATCACGTAGTCCTGCACGGTCATCCGCCGTCTGGCCGCGTGCTCGTGGAGCCGGTCGAGCAGCTCGCCGTCCATGCGCAGGCTGAGCACCTTCGAAGTCATCGGCTCACGGTCCCCGCCACCTGGGGGTGACGGGAGGGTTTCCGAGGTGCACTCACTCGTTCGTGTGATGGAAGGAACGGGAATCCCCGTAGTCGTTAGCCGAGGTAATGAGTTAGGCTAACGAGTATGCCGGACCTGATCCACGACGCGGACGCCGCAGCCGTGAACGCCCTGCGCTCCTCGGTGATGCGGCTCTCTCGCCGCCTGCGGCACCAACGCGTCGACGAGTCGCTCAGCCCCACCGAGATGTCGGTTCTCGGCACCCTCGCCCGGTGCGGTTCCGCCGGGCCCGGCGAGCTGGCGCGCAAGGAACACGTTCAGCCGCCGTCCATGACCCGCATCATCGCGATGCTGGAGGCCAAGGGTCTGGTGCGGCTCGAACCGCACCCCGAGGACCGGCGGCAGAAGATCGTCACCCAGACCGAGCAGGCCGAGTCGATGCTGGCGGCCAGCCGCGCCAAACGGAACGTCTGGCTGGCCGAACTCGCCGACGGGCTCGACGAGGACGAGTGGGAGAAGCTGCGCGAGGCGGCACCCGTACTGGAGAAGTTGGCCCAGCTGTAGAAGCACGTCAAGGAGGCGAAGCACCATTGAGTTCGGGACCCGGAGCACACTCCGCACCCGTCCCCCCGACGCAGGATGCCGACGGCAAGCCGTCCATGTTCAGCTCGCTGCGCATCCGTAACTACCGTCTCTTCGCCACGGGCCAGGTGGTGTCCAACACCGGTACGTGGATGCAGCGCATCGCCCAGGACTGGCTCGTCCACAGCCTCACCGGCTCGGCCACCGCCGTCGGGCTCACCGTCGCGTTGCAGTTCCTGCCGATGCTGCTGTTCGGCCTCTACGGCGGCGTCATCGCCGACCGCTACCCCAAGCGGCGGCTGCTCTTCATCACCCAGTCGGTCATGGGCCTGACCGGTCTGGTGCTGGCCGCCCTCACGCTCAGCGGCGCGGTGCAGGTGTGGCACGTCTACGCGGTCGCCTTCGCGCTCGGCCTGGCCACCGTCGTCGACAACCCGACCCGTCAGACCTTCGTCTCCGAGATGGTCGGGCCGCAGCAACTGCGCAACGCGGTCTCCCTGAACTCCGCCAACTTCCAGTCCGCCCGCCTCGTCGGGCCCGCCGTCGCCGGCCTGCTGATCACCGCCGTGGGCAGCGGCTGGGCGTTCCTGCTCAACGGGCTCTCCTTCCTGGCACCCATCATCGGGCTGCTGCTCATGCGCGCCGACGAGCTGTACCCGATCAAGCCCGTCCCGCGCGGCAAGGGCCAGCTGCGGGAGGGGCTGCGCTACGTCCGCAGCCGGCCCGAGCTGATGTGGCCCATCATCCTGGTCGGCTTCATCGGCACCTTCGGCTTCAACTTCCCGATCTGGCTCACCGCCTTCACCGAGAACGTCTTCGAGATGGGTGCCGCCACCTACGGCATGCTCAACGTGCTGATGGCCGTCGGGTCCGTCACCGGCGCGCTGCTCGCCGCCCGCCGCAACTCCTCCCGGCTTCGGCTGCTCGTCGGCGCGGCCGTGCTGTTCGGCGTGCTGGAGATCGCCGCGGCGCTGTCGCCGTCCTTCTGGCTGTTCGCCGCGCTGATGCTGCCCATCGGCATGATGGGCCTCACCTTCAACGTGACGGCCAACTCCAGCGTGCAGTTGGCCACCGACCCCGCGATGCGCGGCCGGGTGATGAGCCTGTTCATGATGGTGTTCGTCGGCGGGACGCCGTTCGGCGGCCCGCTGATGGGCTGGGTGACCGACACCTACGGCGCCCGGGTCGGCTTCCTGTCCGGCGGCGTCATCTCGCTGCTGGCGGCGGTGGTCGTCGGCGTGGTCCTGGCCCGGCTCACCGGGCTGCGGCTGCGCATCGACCTGCGCAGGGGCCGGCCGCACTTCGCCTTCGTGCCCCGTGACCTCGCCCCGCCCACCGGCCTGGCCGCCTCCCACAGCGGACCCGCCTGAGCGGCCGGGGGCGGTCCGAAGCAGGTCCGGGCCCGATCGGGTGCGGAGCCGGGGACTCGTCGGGTACTGAGGGCGCGGGAGACTGGCGGCATGAGACTCTTCGCCGCCGTGCTCCCGCCTGCGCCCGTGTCCGAGGCGCTGGGTGCGGCGGTCGCCGAGCTGTGCTCGCGACCGGGCGCGGACCGGCTGCGCTGGACCGATCCGGCCGGCTGGCACCTCACTGCGGCCTTCCACGGTGAGATCGACGACAGCCGGGTGCCGGAGCTGCGTCGCCGCCTGGCCGCGGTGGCCGCCGTCCACCGACCCTTCACGCTGCGTC
>NZ_BAAHCA010000062.1:0-12416 GCF_054776295.1 Streptomyces sparsus | reverse complement strand
TGCGAGCGCCCGCGAACCGCAGGCGACGGATCTGCTGGCCGCCCTGGTCAGGGCCCGCCCTGCCGAGGCCGCCGCTGCCGCAGCCGTGGACCGCGCGGTGCTGCCCCCGCTGCTGCGGGCCGCCGCACACTCGGTCTCCCTGCAACACGGCCGGGACATCGAGGGTCTGCTGGCCCGCGAAACATGACCGACCCATGATCATTACGGTGACGTCACGGCGATGGCCTTGCCACCGAGGGTGACGGGGATTACGGTCGCATCCTCGCGTGGATCTACACGCGTCATGCCTGGCTGACGCCCCGACAAAGGAGCAGCTCATGGCCGATGTTGTGCGTGCCGCACTGGTGCAGGCCAGCTGGACCGGCGACACCGAGTCGATGATCGCCAAACACGAGGAACACGCCCGCGAGGCCGCCCGGCAGGGCGCCAAGGTGATCGGCTTCCAGGAGGTGTTCAACGCCCCCTACTTCTGCCAGGTGCAGGAACCCGAGCACTACCGCTGGGCCGAACCGGTGCCCGACGGCCCGACCGTCCGGCGCATGCAGGACCTCGCCCGGGAGACGGGCATGGTCATCGTGGTGCCGGTGTTCGAGATCGAGTCGCCCGGCTTCTACTACAACACCGCGGCGGTCATCGACGCCGACGGCACCGTGCTCGGCACCTACCGCAAGCACCACATCCCGCAGGTCAAGGGCTTCTGGGAGAAGTACTACTTCAAACCCGGCAACCTCGGCTGGCCGGTGTTCGACACCGCGGTCGGCCGGGTCGGTGTGTACATCTGCTACGACCGGCACTTCCCCGAGGGCTGGCGGGCCCTGGGCCTGGCCGGCGCCCAGCTCGTCTACAACCCCTCCGCGACCTCCCGCGGCCTCTCCGCTCACCTGTGGCAGCTGGAGCAGCCCGCCGCGGCCGTCGCCAACGAGTACTTCGTCGCCGCCATCAACCGGGTCGGCCGCGAGCAGTACGGCGACAACGACTTCTACGGCACCAGCTACTTCGTCGACCCCCGCGGCCAGTTCGTCGGCGACGTGGCCAGCGACAAGGAGGAGGAACTCCTCGTCCGCGACCTGGACCTCCGCATGATCGACGACGTCCGGCAGCAGTGGGCGTTCTACCGAGACCGGCGTCCCGACGCCTACGGGGAGCTGACGCAGCCATGAGTGACGCCACCGCCACCCACCGCACGCTCCACGAACGGCACCGCGACGTGCTGCCCGACTGGCTGTCGCTCTACTACGACCGCCCGCTGGAACTGACCCACGGGGAGGGCCGGCACGTCTGGGACGCGGACGGCAACCGCTACCTGGACTTCTTCGGCGGCATCCTCACCACCATGACCGCCCACGCCCTGCCGGAGGTGACGAAGGCCGTCAGCGAGCAGGCCGGACGTATCATCCACACCTCCACGCTCTACCTCAGCCGCCCGATGGTGGAGCTCGCCGAACGCATCGCGGCGCTCTCCGGCATCCCCGACGCCCGGGTCTTCTTCACCACCTCCGGCACCGAGGCCAACGACGCCGCCCTGCTGCTCGCCACCGCCCACCGGCGCAGCAACCAGATCCTGGCGATGCGCAACAGCTACCACGGCAGGTCCTTCACCACCGTCGGCATCACCGGGAACCGCTCCTGGTCGCCCACCAGCCTCTCGCCGCTCCAGACGCTCTACCTGCACGGCGGCATCCGGCACAGCGGTCCCTTCGCGCACCTGGGCGACGCCGAGTTCATCGCCGCCTGCGTCGCCGACCTGAAGGACATGCTCAACCAGACGTCCCGCTCGGTGGCGGCGCTGATCGCCGAACCCGTGCAGGGCGTCGGCGGCTTCACCGCCCCGCCGGACGGCCTCTACGCGGCGTTCCGCGAGGTCCTCGCCGAGCACGGCATCCTGTGGATCAGCGACGAGGTGCAGACCGGCTGGGGGCGCACCGGCGACCACTTCTGGGGCTGGCAGGCGCACGACGGCAACGGCCCGCCCGACATGCTGACCTTCGCCAAGGGCATCGGCAACGGCATGGCGATCGGCGGCGTGGTCGCCCGGGCCGAGGTGATGAACAGCCTGGACGCCAACTCCATCTCCACGTTCGGCGGCAGCCCGGTGACGATGGCCGCGGCCAACGCCAACCTCGCGTACCTGCTGGAGCACGACCTCCAGGGCAACGCCCGGCGGGTCGGCGGGCTGCTGATCGAGCGGCTGCGCGGCGCCACCGCGGGCCTCACCTGCGTCGAGGACGTCCGGGGCCGCGGCCTGATGATCGGCATCGAACTCACCGACGCGCGCACCGCGACCGAGGCGCTGGAAGCCGCCAGGGAACGCGGCCTGCTGATCGGCAAGGGCGGCCTGCACGGCAACGTGCTGCGCGTCGCGCCCCCGCTGTCGCTGACCGTCGCCGAGGCCGAGGAGGGCGCCGCCCTGCTCGAAGCGGCCCTCCACCAGGCACAGTCCCGGCCCGTTCAGGAGGTGTGACCGACATGGCGGGTTCCCGCACCGTGATCCGCGGCGGTCTTGTCGTCACCGCCACCGAGGAGCTGGACGCCGACGTGCTGATCGAGGGCGGGACGATCGCCGCCCTCGCGGCCCGCGGCAGCGCCTGCGCCGAGGGCTGGACGGCCGACCGGACCATCGACGCGACGGGCCGGTACGTCGTGCCGGGCGGCGTCGACGCCCACACCCACCTGGAGTTCCCGTTCGGCGGAACCTTCTCCTCCGACACCTTCGAGACCGGCACCCGCGCCGCCGCCTGGGGCGGCACCACCACCATCGTGGACTTCGCGGTGCAGGGCCGCGGGCAGGCGCTGCGGGAGGGCCTCGACACCTGGCACGCCAAGGCCGAGGCGCAGTGCGCCGTGGACTACGCCTTCCACATGATCCTCTCCGACGTCAACGCGGACACGCTCAAGGAGATGGACCACCTCGTGGCAGAGGGCGTCACCTCCTTCAAGCTGTTCATGGCCTACCCGGGGGTCTTCTACAGCGACGACGGCCAGATCCTGCGGGCCATGCAACGAGGCGCCCAGAACGGCGGGTTGATCATGATGCACGCCGAGAACGGCATCGCCATCGACGTGCTCGTCGAGCAGGCACTCGCCGCCGGCCGCACCGATCCCCGCCACCACGGCGAGGTGCGCAGGGCACTGCTGGAGGCCGAGGCCACCCATCGGGCGATCCAGCTCTCCAGGGTCGCCGGCGCGCCGCTGTACGTCGTGCACGTCTCCGCGGAGGAGGCCGTCGCCGAACTCGCCCGGGCCAGGGACGAGGGGCATCCCGTCTTCGGGGAGACCTGCCCGCAGTACCTGTTCCTGTCCACCGACAACCTCGCCGAGCCGGACTTCGAGGGGGCCAAGTACGTCTGCTCCACGCCGCTGCGTCCCAGGGAGCACCAGGAGGCGCTCTGGCGCGGACTGCGCACCCGCGACCTCCAGGTGGTCTCCACCGACCACTGCCCGTTCTGCTTCTCCGGGCAGAAGGAACTGGGCCGCGGCGACTTCTCCAAGATCCCCAACGGCATGCCGGGCGTCGAGCACCGCATGGACCTGCTGCACCAGGGCGTGGTCGAGGGCCGGATCTCGCGGCGCCGCTGGATCGACATCGCCTGCACCACTCCGGCCCGCATGTTCGGCCTGGCGGGACGCAAGGGCACGCTGGCGCCCGGCGCGGACGCCGACGTGGTGGTGTACGACCCGCACGCCGAGCAGACCCTCTCGGTCACCACCCACCACATGAACGTCGACTACTCCGCGTACGAGGGCAAGCGGATCACCGGCCGGGTGGAGACGGTGCTCTCCCGCGGCGAGACGGTCCTGGACCGCCGCACCTGGACGGGACGCGCCGGTCACGGCCGCTACGTGCCCCGCGCCACCTGCCAGTACCTCGACTGACGCCCGCCGCACCGGAAAGAGGACCAGCATGGACTTCGGGCTCGTGCTCCAGACCGACCCGCCGGGCTCGGCCACCGTCGGCCTGATGCGGCGCGCCGAACGCAACGGCTTCCGCTACGGCTGGACCTTCGACTCGGCGGTCCTGTGGCAGGAGCCGTACGTCATCCACAGCCGCATCCTGGAACACACGGACCGCCTGATCGTCGGCCCCATGGTGACCAACCCCGGCACCCGCACCTGGGAGGTCACCGCCTCCACCTTCGCCACCCTGAACGAGATGTACGGCAACCGCACGGTCTGCGGCATCGGCCGCGGCGACTCGGCGATGCGAGTGGCGGGCCGCGCCCCGAACACCCTGGCCCGGCTGGGGGAGGCCATCACCGCGATCCGGGAGCTGGCGGAGGGCCGGCAGGCCGTCGTGGACGGCGCCGAGCTGCGGTTGCCGTGGGTGCGCGACGGCCGGCTGCCGGTGTGGATGGCCGCCTACGGGCCGAAGGCCCTCGCGATGGCCGGCCGGCTCGCGGACGGCTTCATCCTCCAGCTCGCCGACCCCTACCTGACCGAGTGGATGGTCAAGGCCGTCAGGTCCGCCGCCGTGGACGCCGGCCGCGACCCCGACGACGTCACCGTCTGCGTCGCCGCGCCCGCCTACGTGGGTGACGACCTGGCACACGCCAGGGAGCAGTGCCGCTGGTTCGGCGGCATGGTCGGCAACCACGTCGCCGACCTCGTGGGCCGGTACGGCGAGCACTCGGACCTGGTCCCCGACGAACTCACCGACTACATCAAGAACCGCACCGGCTACGACTACGCCCACCACGGCCGGGCCGGCAATCCCGACACCGCCTTCGTGCCGGACGAGATCGTCGACCGGTTCTGCCTGCTCGGACCGCCCGAGGCGCACGTCGAGAAGCTTCGTGAGCTGCGCGCGCTGGGCGTCGACCAGTTCGCCGTCTACGCCATGCACGACGCGAAGGAAGGCACCATCGACGCCTACGGCACCAGCGTCATCCCCGCTCTCGGCACCTGAACCCCGGACGGCCGGGGCCGGGACGCCCGAGCCCCGGGCCGCCGGCGGGCGTCCCCGGAGAGCCGTCGGCGGAGCCCGACCGGGCTGCCGGCCCACCCGCGGTGAGCGGCGGCACAACCGCCTGCCGGGCCGGACCCTGAGCGGTCAGCGACACCCTGTACTCCCGCACAACCACTGTGCGGCCCCGACACCCCGTGCGGCGAGACGAAAGAGGTGCGCCGATGTCCGGAACAGCTCCCGCGGCAGCCGACCAGCCCCCGATAGCCGGGGACAGCCGGTTCACCAACAGCGACCTCAGCCCCGTCCCGCCGGCCGAACGCCGCTGGACGACGTACAACTTCGCCGCCCTGTGGATCGGCATGGCCGTCAACATCCCGTCCTGGACGCTCGCCTCCGGCCTCGTGGCGCTCGGCATGGACTGGAAGCAGGCCGTGCTCACCATCGCCCTGGGGAACGTCATCGTGCTGTTCCCGATGCTGCTCACCGGGCACGCCGGCCCCAAGTACGGCATCCCGTTCCCGGTGCTGGCCCGCGCCTCGTTCGGTGTGGTCGGCGCCAACCTGCCCGCCCTGCTGCGCGGGCTGGTCGCCTGCGCCTGGTTCGGCATCCAGACGTGGATCGGCGGCCAGGCCATCTACTTCCTGGGCGGCCGGGCGTTCGGCGCCTGGTGGGCCGAGGCGGGCACCGTCTTCTCCTACCCGTGGACCCAGTGGCTGTGCTTCCTGCTGTTCCTCGTCATCGAGATCGTCGTCATCGTGCGCGGCATGGACGCGGTGCGGCGGCTGGAGAACTGGGCCGCCCCGCTGATGCTGCTGGGCGCGCTCGCGCTCCTGGTGTGGATCGCGCAGAAGGCCGGCGGCTTCGGTCCGCTGCTCGACCAGCCGTCCGCCCTGGGCTGGGGCACCGACTTCTGGAAGGTCTTCTTCCCGGCGCTGATGGGCATGATCGGCTTCTGGTCGACGCTGGCCCTCAACATCCCCGACTTCACCCGCTTCGGCGCCGGCCAGCGCGCCCAGGTGTGGGGCCAGACGCTCGGACTGCCCACCACCATGGCCGTGTTCGCGCTGCTGTCGGTGCTCGTCACCTCCGGCTCACAGGCCGTCTACGGCGAACCCATTTGGGACCCGAGCCAGTTGGCTGCCCGCATGGACAGCACCCCGGGTGTGCTGTTCGCGCTGTTCGTCATCCTGCTGGCCACGCTCTCCACCAACATCGCCGCCAACCTGGTCAGCCCCGCCTACGACCTGTCCAACCTGGCGCCCCGGCACATCGACTTCCGGACCGGCGCGCTCATCGCCTGCCTCATCGGCGTGGTCATCTTCCCGTGGAAGCTGATCGAGAGCCCGAGCGTCTACATCTTCACCTGGCTGGGCACCGTCGGCGGACTGCTGGGCACGGTCGCCGGCATTCTCATCGCCGACTACTGGCTGCTGCGCCGCACGCACCTGGAAGTCGCCGAGCTGTACCGGGCGGACGGCCGCTACTGGTACGCCCGCGGCTGGAACCCGGCGGCGCTCGCCGCCTTCGCCGTCGGCGGGCTGCTCGCCGTCGGCGGCTCCCACTCCGCGCCCGGCCAGGGACCCTTTCCCGAGGACGGCCTCATACCGCTGCTCCGGCCGCTCGCCGACTACAGCTGGGCCGTCGGCCTGGGCGCCTCCCTCGTCGTCTACCTGCTGCTGATGCGCCGCCGGACCGCCGCGTAGGCGGCAGCGCCTGGTGACGGCGGTGCCCCGGGCTGAGTGTCGCACCGGTGCGGTGTCCCGCCGGAGGGCCCGAAGCACGGTCATGCGGGTGCGCGTCGCGTCCGCCACGAGGATGACGACGCTACGAGGCGAGGGGTGGGGGCGGCGGGTCGGTGGTGTGGGGCGGCGCGTCCGGCAACTCGTCGGCGAGGGTGAAGTGCCTGCCGGGCGGGTGGAGGGGCACGGAGGTGAGGGCGGTGGTGGCGCCGGCGCGGTCGGCCAGCCGTTTCAGGCTGCGGGCGGGCAGGCGGTGGTAGGGATTGGTGCGTGCGGGCAGCACGGTGACGACGCTGCGGTAGGTCTCGGCAGGGGCGAGGGCCTCGCGGTGCGCGGCGAGGACGGCGTCGGCCTGGCGGGCGAGGCGTCGGTACCGGCCCAGGTGGAGCAGGGCGTTCAGACTGAAGCCGGTGGAGGCGAAGGCGATCGCTACCGTCAGCTTCCGCCCGGTGCGAGCGGCGAACCGCCCGGCACGGACGGCCACTTCCCGGTCCGCGCGGGCGCCGGTGAGGACGGCCAGCACGCCACCGGCCGGGTGGCCGGGGAGCGTGTAGGTGTGCACGGCGGTGACCGGGCGGGGGGTGGGGACGTCTGCGTGCCGGCCTCGGAACAGGGTGATCACGGTGGGGGTCCTTCCGTCCGGTCAGGGGGAGTCGAGGAGCCGGTGCGGGGATTGGTCGGCGAGGCGGCCTCGACGCCCGCCGGGGGGTTGGTGCCGGCCGGTGTGTCGACGTTCTGGCCACGGGTGGCGAGCAGGGACCAGGCGATGGACACGGTGATGGTGACGACGATGACACCCAGGGTGAGAGGAATGGGCAGCTTGCCGACGGGGGTCTCGGACAGGATCAGCTTGACGCCGGCGAAGGCGAGCAGGATCGCGAGCCCGTAGTGGAGGTGGGTGAAGCGGCGCAGCAGTCCCGCGAGGCAGAAGTACAGGCTGCGCAGGCCCAGCACGGCGAAGGCGTTGGCGGTCCACACCAGGAAGGTGTTGGTGGTGATGGCGAGGATCGCGGCGACGGAGTCGACGGCGAAGACCAGGTCGGTGGCCTCGATGGTGACCAGCGCGACGAACAGCAGGGTGGCCACCCGCCGTCCGTTGACCCTGGCGAAGAAGCGGCCGCCGTGGTACTTCGCGTCAGTGGGAATGACCCGCGTCACCAGGCGGACGACGACGTTGCGGTCGGGGTGGATCTCCTCGTTCTTGGAGACGGCCATCTTGTAGCCGGTCCAGATGAGGAACGCGCCGAACAGGTAGGCGGTCCAGAAGAACAGCTCCAGCAGTTCGACGCCGACGAAGATGAAGACCAGCCGGAAGACCAGGGCGCCGACGACACCCCAGAACAGGACCTTGTGCTGGTAGGCGGGCGGAACGGCGAAGAACGAGAAGACCAGCGCGAAGACGAACACGTTGTCGATCGACAGGGCCTTCTCGATCAGATACCCGGCGTAGTAGGTGGAGGACACCTCCGTGCCCTGCCACGCCAGCAGCACCAGGCCGAAGGCGAGGCCGATCGCGATCCACACGCCGGACCAGACGGCCGCTTCCCTGAAGCCGATCACGTGGTTGTCGCGGTGCGCGATCAGATCGATGGCGAGCATGACGGCGATGACACACGTGACCGCTGCCCACACCCACAGCGGGGCGGTGAACGACAGGTCATTCATGGTTGATCGGCTTCCTGTGGCTGGGGGCGGAGGTGAGGGCAGGGCCGGGCAGCTGGCCAGGTGGGTCGCCGGGCGGCCATGGGCAGTCGCCGCTGGGCCGGCGCCCTCACGGGCTCACACCTCGGTGGGTGACACTTCGACCGGCCTCGGGCCCGCGTCGTCGAGGGGCGCCGCCGGCAGGCAGGGAGCGACGGCGTGGACTGCGGGGCCCCCGTGCAGGTCCGAGGCTTCGATCAGGCTGTGCGCGTCCAGGCCTACGGGGCCCCGGCTGGAGGCGACCAGCAGCGGGGAGCGGTGCCTTGACGCCAGCGCCAGTACCTCGTCCGCCGCCCGCTGCTGCGACTGTCCGCCGTCGGCCGGCAAGCGGTGCACGACCGGAATGTAGCCGACGCCCGCGCGGCGCAGCGGGGACAGCACCGGCGCGAGGACCGTCCGGGCGGCCTTCGCGTCCTCGTGCGAGGACCCCGTCAGCCGCTGTCGGGCGGGCAGCACAGCGACGAGCAGGAGCGGCGCCTTCCGGGCAGCGGCCAGGCGGACCGCCGCCTCCACCACGGCGAGGTCGTCGGACCGGTCGGCCACCAGCGCGGTGACCGGCCGCGGCAGGGAGACCGGCAGGAGCGGGGCGTCGGTGGTGGGACGGGGCCTGGTCAGGGTCTGGGCGGGCATCGTGACCCCCTTTCAGTGGTGCCGGAGGGGAGAAGCGGGGACGTGTCCAGCGTCACCCGAGCACCCGATACCCGTCAAGACTTACGTGAAAAGATTTTCGCCAATAAACTTTCGTAAAACACTATGGTCCAGCGGAGTCCGCTTCGTATGCTGAGGGACATGAGCCAGCTGACCTCCGCGCGTAGCGACCAGTGGACGTTCCTCACGAACCACGCTCGCGTCCTGATCACCCTCGCCCGCGATCCCGAAGCGCGGCTACGGGATGTCGCCGAGCACATCGGCATCACCGAACGCGCCGTACAGCTGATCGTCGCCGACCTCGAAGCGGCCGGATACCTCACCCGCACCCGGGTCGGCCGCCGCAACCGCTACACCATCGACCCCACCGTCGCCCTGCGCCACCCCGCCGAAGCGGAGCACCCCGTCGGGGACCTGCTGGCGACCTTCCTGCACCGCGAGGACATCCCCGCCGCCGATCCCGAACCCGCCGCCACGCCATGACCCGGCCCGCCGCGTTCCCGACCTGATCCGGCGCCGTGATGCCGGGCGGGCGAGCGGCCCGGCAGAAAACCGCTTTCCCGGCGACCGTCCGCTGTGGCACGGTCGCCCGATGCGCCCATCCCGACGCGACCTGCTGCTCGCGCAGTTCGAGCTGACCTGGTCACTCTTCGAGTACCACCTGCAACTGCTGGAGGCGGAGGACTTCCTCTGGGAGCCCGCGCCGCTCTGCTGGACGGTCCGGCCCGGCGCCGACGGCGGCTGGGTGCCGGACTGGGCGGAGACCGAGCCGGACCCCGTCCCGGTCCCCACCATCGGCTGGCTGAGCTGGCACATCGGCTGGTGGTGGAGCGTCACCCTCGACCACGCACGGGGACGGACGCCGCGGGAGCGCACCGCGGTCGAGTGGCCAGGTGCGGGGGACCCGGCCGTCGAGTGGCTGCGCGGTCTCCGGACCGAGTGGCTGGAGGTCCTGGACGGGCTGACCGACACCGAGCTGGACGCCACGGCATCCTTCCCGCGGCAGGACGACCCCGCGTACACCGTCGCGCACATGCTGGGCTGGGTGAACTCCGAGCTGATGAAGAACGTCGCCGAGATCGGCCAGCTGCGCCTGCTGCGACAGGCCCGCTGACCCGGCGGGCCGCGCGGTGGAGGAGCGCACTCCGGCGGGTAGTGGGCTCCGGAGAGCGGAGTGGGGCCGCCCCTCCCGCGCGGCCGAAGCGCGCGGTTCGCGGGTTTCCTGGAACTGACGGCCGAGGGACCCGTGCGCCGGATGCCGACCGGCACCGGGGCGGGCCGGTGCACCCGCGGTCGGGCCGGCTCAGGAACGCCGGGCCCAGTCCCGGTCCAGGCGGTCGGCGAGGCCGGCAGCGGCGAAGGCGGCTTCGAGCTCGTCGCGGCCCTCGGTGAAGTGGGCCCAGCTGTCGTGGTGGACGGGAACGACGCGGCGGGCGCCGAGAATCTCCGTTGCCTCGGCTGCCTGGGCGCTGTCCAGGACGAGCTGCGAGCCGTCGAAGAGCATGGGGAAACGGGGGGCTCCGGCGAAGAGGATGGCGGTGTCCACCGGGGCGAAGAGCTTCGCGGTCTCCTTGACCGCTTCGAGTGAGGCGTTGTCTCCGCTGACGTAGACGGTGGGCAGGCCGTCCCCGGTCAGGACGAAGCCGACGACCTGGCCGGTGATCGCCTCGACGTCCTCGCGTGGGCCGGGGCCGTGGATGGCGGGGACGCCGGTCACGGTGATCGTGCCCCCGTCGGGCCGGTTCAGCTCGACGGACTCCCAGTCGGTCAGGCCCTTGGCCCTGGACCCCAGGCGTCGGCCACCGCCGGGGGTGGTGAGGGTGAGCGGGACGTCGGCGAGCAGGGCCCGGCCGGAGTTGTCGAGGTTGTCGGCGTGCTCGTCGTGCGAGAGCAGGACCACGTCGATCGGGCCGAGGTCGGCGGGAGTCGCGGTGGAGGCGGCGGTCTTGGTCAGTGTCGGTCCGGGAGAGGGGTAGTCGCCGGGGCCGTCGAAGGTCGGGTCGGTAAGGAAGCGCAGGCCGCCGTACTCGAACAGGGCGGTCGGGCCGCCGAAGGTGCGGACCTGCGTCTGCTCGGTGCTGTGCTGGGACATGATCCATCATCCTCATGGGAAAGTGTTGTGTTTTCCGTGATGTCAGGCTAGGTCGGAGTCACGGAAAAAAGCAAGCGATACCATGAGGGCATGAAGGAGATCGCGGTTGCCGACATCAAGGACGCCGCTCTGCCCCCGGCTCCCGGTGTCGACCAGCACCGTTCCCTGGGCTTCGCCGACACCGCCGTGACCCTGCCCGCCGGCCAGAGCTACGACCTGCTCGCCGCCCCCGGCTCCGCCAGGCGCTGGCTCGTCAGCCACGACCTGACCAGCCGGGACGTGCAGCTGTACGAGGTGTGCGCGTCGCGGATGCGCACTCTGCGAGGCCATGTGCGGGCCCTGTTCGCCGCCCGCGTCGAGGGTGTCGCCCCGCCCGAGGAATCCCTGCGAGCTGTGAACCAGGCGCTCACGGCAGTGCCCACGGCGCCCCTGCTCGCCTGGGACGGGGCTCAGGGACTGCGCCGGGTTACGGCGCACCCCACCGACCAGGCCGTGAACCACGCGCTGGCGACCCTTGCCGCCGATGCCGCCGACCTGCTCACCGGCCCGGACGTCGCCCTCCTCGCCGTCTGTGGCTCCCCACCCTGCGACCGGTTCCTCCTGCGGACCCACGGCCGACGCCACTGGTGTTCCACCCGCTGCGGCGACCGTGCCCGCGCGGCCCGTGCCTACGCACGGCGCAACGAAGCCCCGCAGTGACGGGACCTCACGTACCGAGGAGGACGATGTTCACCACCCGGCCCACCCTTCAGGGCACCTTCGGCATGGCGTCCAGCACCCACTGGCTCGCGTCGGGCACGGCGATGGCGGTGCTGGAGGACGGCGGCAACGCCTTCGACGCGGCGGTCGCCGCCGGCTTCGTCCTGCACGTCGTGGAACCGCACCTCAACGGCCCGGCGGGGGAGGTGCCCGTCCTGCTCGCCCCGGCCGGCGGCCCGGTGCGGGTGCTGTGCGGGCAGGGGGTAGCACCGGCCGGAGCCACCCTCGCCCACTACACCGGGCTGGGCCTGGACGTGGTGCCCGGCACAGGGCCGCTCGCCGCCGCCGTACCCGGTGCGTTCGACGCCTGGATGCTGCTGCTGCGCGACCACGGCACCATCACGCTGGAGCGCGCCCTCGGCTACGCGATCGGCTACGCCGAGCACGGCCACCCGCCCGTCGAGGGCGTCGGCAACACCGTCCGGGCGGTGCGGGAACTCTTCGAGACCGAGTGGACGTCCTCCGCCGAGGTGTACCTGCCCGGCGGACGGCCGCCCGAGCCGGGACGGCTGTTCCGCAACCGGGCCCTGGCCGCCACCTGGCGGCGGCTGCTCACCGAGGCCGCCGCAGCCGG